>NZ_JBEXTZ010000005.1:0-152197 GCF_040614195.1 Amycolatopsis sp. NPDC006125 | reverse complement strand
AAATAACAACCAAAACCCCCAAAACAAAATGCAATTGTTTTTGAGTTGAGTACAGACGTGTGGTATTCACATGTGACAGATCGCCGCTGCCGGGGCGGCCACCGACCGGTGACCGCCCCGGCCCTCAGTGCCCTGCCACCCCGCTGAGCTCGTTCGGCTCGTGGGGCAGCGTCACGCTCCGGCGCTTCTCCCCCGTCGCCAGGTCGATCAGGTGCACCTGCCGCGTCGCCGGGTCGGTCACGTACACGTCGGCGCCGCGGGTGAAGATCGCCGGGCGGGGCTGTTGCCACTCCAGCGGCTCCTCCCACGGCCCCGTCACCGGGATCGTCCGCACGATCTGCGCGCTCACCGGGTCGATCACGCGGATCCCGCCGTCGGTGCCGAGCACCAGCGCCTCACCCTGCGGCCCGCGCGCCAGCGAGCGGAACGTGTAGCTCGTGCCGATGTCGACCAGCCTCAGCGTCCCCGCGACCGTGTCGATCAGCGAGACCTGCCGCGGCCGCTCCAGCTCCGCGTCCTCGTCCTGCTTGTAGTCGCCCAGCACGATCGGCGACGCGTCCGAACCGGCCTGGTTGCCGATCCGGCCGTACTCCGTCGGGCTGGTCACCTTCCGGATCACGCCGTCGCGGTAGACGAGCACCCCGTTCTCGCAGCCGATCACCACCGCCTCGCCGGCCGCGGTCGCCTCGCCGTGCACGCCGGGGCACTCCTCACTGCGCGTGAGCTCCTTCCGCGCGTCGTCGAGGACCGCGATGCCGCGCCGCTCCTCCTCGTTACCCAGCGTCACCACGAGCCGCCCGTCGGACAGTTCGATCGCGACCCCGTGGTGCGGCTCGGCGGACCGGTACACCTCGGTCGCCGGCTGCCCGCCGGACAACCCGGCCGGGTCGAACGCCGTGACCTCCCCGGTGCCGTCGGAGAACAACACGGTCCGCCCGGCGTGCCGGACGACGTGACCGGGCTTCGCGCCGGGGAACTTCACGTCCGTCAGCTCCGCCGACACCGCGTCGAGCGCCTGGAAGCCCTCCGCGGTGGACACCATCACGTGCCGGTCGTCGCCGGCCGGGTTGAGCCGGTTGAAACCGGCCAGCGGCAGGTCCGCCTTCTGCTCGAGCGTGTCGCCGTCGAGCACCAGGATCCCGCCGTCGTAGGTGACCACGACCGGGTCGGTGACCTCCGGCGCGGCGGACGGGCTCGTGCCGCACCCGGCCAGCACCAGGCCAGCCACAATGGACAGTGCAACTCTCTTCACGGAACAACCTTTCTCAGTGGGAACCGGCAAGGGCGGAGACGATCGCGTCGGTGTTGGACCGCATCAGCTCCAGGTAGGTCGCCGCTCCCCCGCCGGGCACGGTGAGCGACTCGGAGTGCAGCGGGACGACCCGCACGCGCACCCCGGCCTGGTCGGCCAGCACCCGCGCGAGACGGTCGGGCTGCGAGGAGTCCGCGAAGATCGCGGGCACCCCGGCGGCGCGGATCGCCGCGGCCAGCTCGGCGAGGTCGGACGGGCTCGGCGAGGCGAGCGTGGTGCCGCTGGGCACGACCGCGCCCACGACCTCGAAGCCGTAACGCTGGGCGAGATAACCGAAGACGTGGTGGTTGGTGACCAGCTTGCGCCGCTCGGCCGGGATCGTGGCGAAGCGCTCGGCCATCCACGCGTCGAGCGCGTCCAGCTCACGCACGTACGCGTCCGCGTTGGCGCGCACGACCGCCGTGTCGGCCCCAGGCACCCCGGCCACCTCGTCCGCGATCGCCAGCACCACCGCGCGCATCCGCCGCGGATCGGTCCAGAAGTGCGGGTCCGGCTCGCCCCCGGCGTACGGAATGGGGTCGGCGGCCTCGCCCGCGGCCAGCGTCGGCACACCAGCCCGGACGGCCGCGTCCACGTTGCGCGCCACGCCCTCCTCCAGGCCCAGTCCGTTGTGGACGACCAGGCCGGCGTCCTCCAGCAACGCGGCCTCCTGCGCGGACAACGCGAACGAGTGCGGGTCCGCGCCGGGCCGCATCAGCACGGTCACCTCGGCCTGGTCTCCGGCGATCGCGCGGGTGACGTCGCCGAGGATGTTCGTCGTCACGACCACCCCGGCCCGGTCACCGGCGCCGGAACAGCCCGCCACGAGCAGCAACGCCGCCAGCGCGGCCGCCAGCCGCCTCATCGCCCGGTCTCCACGAACAGCGCCGGCGCGATGCCGGTGGGCAGGGTGCGGGCGATCCGCAGGTTGTCGGCGTAGTCGATCTCGTGCACGACCCGCGCGGCGACGTCGTTCACGTACGCCCGGCTGGTGTCCAGGTGGATCGCAGCGCCCGGATCGACCGGACCGCTGATCAACGGACGGCGCGCGGTCTCCGCACCGGTTTCCGGGTCCAGCGCGTGCAGCACGCCGTCGGCGGTCAGCGTGAGCACGGCTCCGCCGGAGCCGACCGCGTTGACGGCCACCACCGGCCCGGTATCCAGCAACCGCCAGGTCTTCTCGGTCACGTCGAGCACCCAGACACCCCGGTCGCCCGCGCGGGCGGTGAG
This sequence comes from Amycolatopsis sp. NPDC006125, assembly GCF_040614195.1. Classification (NCBI taxonomy): domain Bacteria; kingdom Bacillati; phylum Actinomycetota; class Actinomycetes; order Pseudonocardiales; family Pseudonocardiaceae; genus Amycolatopsis; species Amycolatopsis sp. NPDC006125. The sequence goes on along the minus strand of NZ_JBEXTZ010000005.1, from coordinate 149,676 downwards.
CGTGGCGCTGCCGGGACGGTGGGTGAACTCCACCGCCCGCGGACCGCCGGCGGGATAAGGGATGTGGACCGCGGCGAAGTCCTTTTCGGACACGAGCACGGCACCGTCCGCGCAGCCGATCACCACACCGCGCCGCGTGACCGCGGACCCGCGCGGATCGGCGCAGACCGGCTCCAGCACGCGTTCGGTGACCCCGTCGCGGCCGCGGACCTCGACGGCGCCGTCGGCGACCACCAGCCGCTCCTCCAGCGGGACCGCCACCCCCGCGGCTTCCCGGCCGTCCAACGCGGTGCGCCCCTCGGCCACCAGCGCGGTGACCGTGCTGTCGGCGTGCGCGGCCACAACCGGGCCGCCGGGCCGCGTGCCCGCCGCGGTGGGGGCGGTGCGGTAGTAGTGCACGTGGTCGCCGTGGTCGACCATCCAGGACCCGCTGTCCACGACGTGCACGGTGCTTCCCGCGGACAGGTAGGCGAAGCGCCCGTCGGTGGCGATGCGCTCGACGCCCGGCGCCGGCGGCAGCTCGGTCATCGACTCGGTGATCAGGTCCAGCACGCGTACGGCGCTCGCCCGGTCGGTGAGCACCAACCGGGGTTGCGCCTCGGCGGTTTCCTCGGCGCCCTCGATGTAGCCGTGCGGCGGTTCGGCGGGCGGCGGTTCCGGGGCGCAGGCCGCGAGCGGAAGTGTGGCGAGCAGGGCGAGCGCCTTGCGCGGCACGCGGTCCCGCAGGCGCGCGGCGAGGGCCGACAACCCGAACAGCGCCACGGCCACCGCGGCGATCGTCGCGCCGGCGGCGGTGCCCCAGTGCCACGAGATCAGCAGCCCGGCCGTCGTCGCGAAGGCGCCGAGCAACGCGGCGATCAACATCACGGCTGGGACGCGCCGCGCCCAGTACAGGGCGGCCGCGGGAGGCGCGACGAGCAGGCCGAACACCAGCAGCGTGCCGACGACGTGGAAGGACGCCACGATCGCGAGCGTGACCAGGCCGAGCAGCGCGGCGTGCGCCCGGCGCGGCCGGAGACCGAGGGTGTGCGCGGTGCGCTCGTCGAAGGTCAGCGCGACGAACGAGCGGTGCCCGAGCAGCGCCACGACCCCGGCGACGGCGAGCGCGACCGCCAGGAACAGCAGATCCCGGTCGCGGACCGCGAGGACGTCGCCGAACAGGAACCCGGTGAGGTCCACCGCGAACGACTGCGACCTGGACACGATGATCACGCCCAGGGCCAGCATGCCCACGAAGAGCAACCCGATGCTCGTGTCCTGGGATATCCGGCGCGACCGGCCGAGCGCGGTGACCCCGGCCGCCATCGCGCCGGCGCTGAGAGCCGCGCCGAGCACCGGGCTGCCGCCGAACAGGGCCGCGAGCGCGACCCCCGGCAGCATGCCGTGCGACATCGCGTCACCGAGGAAAGCCAGGCCCCGCAACACCATCCACGTCCCGGCGAGCGCGCACACGCCCGACACCAGGACCCCTCCCCACCAAGCCCGTTGCACGAAGGACACCTCGAACGGGGCGATCAACCACTCCACAGTGGGTCACCCTATAGTGAAAACGATTATCGTTACAAAGGGGAGGAGCTATGACGCGGAGCACGATCCGGACGAGCGTTGCGCTCGACGAGTGTGGGTCCGGGGCGCGCCACTCACCGGAGTGCCGTCGCAGGGAGGGCCAATGACACGGAACACCAGCCGGACGGGCGTGGCACTCAATGGAGTGTTGTCCAGGCGCGCAGCACCCACCGGAACGTCGTCCGGGGAGAACCCATGACCCAAAGCGCCATCCGAACAGGCGCGGCACTCAACAACGTGTCGGCCGGATACGCACGACAAGTCGTCCTGCACGAGGTCTCCGCGGTCTTCCCCGCCGGCGCCGTCACCGCCCTGGTGGGCGCCAACGGCTCCGGCAAGTCGACCGCACTGAGCGTGCTGGCCGGGATCGTCCGGCCCGCCGCGGGCAGTGTCGAGCGGCCCGCCGGGCGCGCGGCGCTCGTGGTGCAGCACGACGCGGTGCCCGCGCTGCTGCCGGTCACCGTGTGGGAGACCGTCGAGATGGGGCGCTGGGCCGGCCACCCCTGGCGGCGGCTGTCGCGGCATGACCGGGCGGTCGCGGAGCGGTGCCTGACGAGGCTCGGCCTGGATCAAATCGCCGGTCGCCGGCTGTCCGCGCTCTCCGGCGGGCAGCGGCAGCGCGCCCTGGTCGCTCAGGCGCTCGCGCAGGAGACGGACCTTCTCCTGCTCGACGAACCCACCGCGGCGCTCGACGTGCCTGCCCGGGAGACGATTTCCCGGACACTGCGCGAGGTCGCCGACAGCGGTGTCACGGTCGTGCATGCCACGCACGACCTCACCGAGGCCCGAGCCGCCGACCACTGCGTGCTCCTGCGACAGGGGCGGGTTCTCGCCGAAGGGCCCTCGGAAACCGTCCTCAGCCAGGACAATCTGCTCGACGCGTGGCACTGACGACCAGGAAGGAGCAGCCATGAATCCCGAGGCAGCAGCCGGGGTCTTCACCGCGGCCAGATCGGAGTTCGCCGCCTGGTCAGGCCGCCTGTGGCGGCCGCTCGGCGAGATCCTCACCGCGCTGGCGCGGCCACGGCCGGGCGACCGCGTGCTCGACGCCTGCTGCGGCGCCGGCGCCTCCGCCATTCCGGCCGCCCGCGCGGTCGGACCCGACGGCGTGGTCGACGCGATCGACGTCGCCGAAGGGCTGCTCGACGAGGGGCGCCGGGAGGCGGCCGCCCACGGGCTGAGCAACCTGCGCTTCACGGCCGCCGACATCCTCGCCTGGCCGCACGACGGCTACGACGTCGTGCAGAGCTCGTTCGGCGTGTTCTTCTTCCCGGACATGGACGCGGGCAGCCGCCGCCTCGCCGGGCTGCTCAAGCCCGGCGGCCGGTTCGCGGTGAGCACCTGGCGGGCCGACGGCATGTCCCGCATCGTCCCGATCGGACGCGCCGCCGCGCTGCCGGACCACCCGGAACTGGCGGACGCGCCGCCGCGGCCCAACCACAGCGCCCGCGTCGACACGGCGGACAAGCTCGCCGGCTGGCTGTCGTCGATCGGCCTGCGGGACGTCGAGGTGCGGGAGGTTGCCTACGTGCAGCCGCTGCACCCGGAGGACGCCTGGACGTTCTACCTCGGCTCGGCGATGCGCGGCTTCGTCACCGGCCTGCCCCCCGACGCGCTCGACCGGGTCCGCGCCCGCTTCTTCGACGGGCTGCGCGAAGCCGGGCTCGACACACTCGACGCGGGCACGCTGATCGGTGTCGGACGCCGGCCCTAAACCCCATCGCCGTCATCCCATCCGGTGAATCCGGGCCGAGACCCGTCCCAGGAGTGTTGAACTGTGTTCACACTGTCCGCGGAGGTGGGTGGCGTGGCGGACCGGGCCGAGGTGGAGATCCGGACGGCGGTCGTGGACGACGAGGTCGTGCGCGTGCACGTCTCCGGGGAGGTGGACCTGCTGACGGTCCCGTCGCTGGCCGAGGCGCTGGCCGCGGCCGGGCGGCTCTCGCCCCGGCTCATCGAGGTCGACCTGTCCGCTGTGGACTTCCTGTCGGTGTCCGGCGCCGCCGAGCTGGCCCAGACCGCGGCGCGGATCCCGGTCCAAGTCGGACCGGCCAGCCACGCCTCCAGGGTGGTGCTCGCCGCCGCGGGACTGGACCACCTGCTCGCCTGACAGGACTGTGCCGGTGACAGGACAGTGCCGGCCCCCCGAAGAGGGCCGGCACTCGAAGTGTGGTCCGGATCAGTACCAGTGTGCCCTGCCGCCGACCTTCCGGCCGGTGCCACCGAGGATCGCCAGTGCCGCACCCACGACCAGGAGCACGATCCCGATCGTCCAGATGATGTTGATGCCGGTCAGCAGACCGACGATGAGCAGGATGACGCCAAGAACGATCATGGCAACTCTTTCTGCCTGCAGGACGGGCCGCGCCGCCGGTCCTGCTCCGATGGGGACCGGCCAGCGATACCCGGACGGGTGATCGCGCAAACCCGGTACGCCCCGGTACGAGGCGAAGTTGCTGCGTCGCGACCACACCGTTGCGCCACGTAGACCAAGAGCGTTTGCGAACCGGTCAGTACCCTTCCGCTCCGCCGTTGCGGCGGGGGTCCGCACAGGACCGCAGCGACCCGCCGTCCAGCGTGACGCCCTCGAAGTTGCCGGTCAGCGAATGCCACGGCCCGAGATCACGCAGCCACAGCCCGCGTTCGGCGCAGCGGCGCCGGAACTCGCGGTCCACGCCGGGCGCGAACCCGTGCTCCAGCGTCACGCCCGGCAACCACCCGGCGGCCGGCTCGTGCGGCCGCACCCCGAAGCGCGGCGCCGCCACCGACTCCTCGATGGACATCCCGAAGTCCAGGAGGTTCACCAGGTTCTGCAGCACGCACGCCACCAGCGACACCGACGGCGACCCGGACGCGATGACCGGCACGCCGTCCCGCAGCACCAGGTTGGGCGCCAGGTAGACGGTGGCCCGCTCCCCCGGCCACGGCATGCCGCGCTGGAAGAACGACCCGCCGCCGGAGAGCTGGAACCCCTCCGCGAACAGCCCGTTCACCCACGGCGAGGCCATGTGGGAGTGCGTGACCGAGGCGATGTTGCGCTGCTCGTCCACCACGGTGACGTGGATCGTCCCGGGCACCGGCGTCGGCACGGACGGCGGCAGCGCGCCGAGCCGGTCCATCCGCCGGGCCGCGAAGTCCTTGGACAGCAGCGTTTCCACGTCGGCGGCGGCCGTGCGCGGTGGCGCGTAGTACACCTCGTTGTGCACGGCGACCAGCAGGTCCAGCGTGTCCACGCAAGAGTGCGCGGGGCCGCGCAGGTCCACCAGCTCCAGCATGTTGAGCGCCTCGATGAGCTGGCACCCGCCGTCGTCCGGCGGCGCGGACGCCACGACCTCCACGTCCCGGTAGGTGCCACGCAGCGGCTCGGACCACTGCGCCTCGTACGCGGCGAAGTCCTCGGTCGTGATGACCCCGCCGCCGCGGGCGCACTCGGCGGCGAAGGCCCGCGCGAAATCGCCCAGGTAGTAGTCCAGGTCCTCGTCCCGCAGCCGTTCCAGCGTGCGCGCGACCCGGTCCTGACGCAAGGTGCCGCCGGGCGCGATCAGGGTGCCGCCCGGCAGGAACGCCTCCCGCGCCTGCTCGTGACACCCGAGTTCGGCGCGGTGCGCGTACATCTCGCCGAACAGGTAGGGGTTGACCGCGAACCCGTCCCGCGCGAGCTGGACGGCGTCCCGCATCAGCCGATCCCGGGACAGCCTGCCGAACCGGTCATGCGCGGCGCGGAAGGCAGGCCACCAGCCGGGGACGGGGACGCCCCGGCCGGTGGTCAGGTCGGCCCCGGTGAACCCGGGCAGCGGCGCGAGCGGGGCGGCGACGTTGCCGTTGAGGTAGCTCGCCTCGCCACTCGCGCCGTCCCAGTGCAGCATCTCCAGGCCGCCGGTCAGCGCCGTCATGTGTGGTTCGACCACCAGCTGGGTGGCCGCCGCCGCGAGCGCCGCGTCGGCGGCCGTGCCGCCGTCGCGGAGCACGTCGATCCCGGCCCGCACCGCGAGCGGGTGCGAGGTGACCACCATGCCGCGCTCGGCCTCGACCGGCTCTTTCGGGCCGTAGGCGGCCGAACGGGCCAGTTCGTCCGCGGTGCGGGCGTCCATCAGGCCTCCGCCAGCGACTTGCGGCGCTGCTCGTCGACCGCGGCGGGCATCGCGAACAGGGCGACCAGGATCGAGACGGCGCAGATCGCCGTCATGTACCAGCCGAACGCGGCGTTGGTGCCGGTGAGGTCGAACAGCCACACCGCGATCAGGCCCGCCGTCGAGCCCAGCGCGGTGGTGCCGATGTTGTAGTTCAGCGCCGACGCGCTGGCCCGCACCTCGGCCGGGAAACTCATCACGTAGGCCGTCGTCAGCGGCGCGCCGACGAAGTTGTTGATGAAGGTGAACGCGACCACCGCGACCACCGCCAGCCACAGCGAGCCGGACCCGATGGCGAGGAACGTCGGCACGGTCAGCACGACGAACAGGCCGTAGCCGACCACGAGCGGGATCCGCGCGCCGTGCTTGTCGGCGAGCTTGCCGCCCCAGATCGCCGGGATCGGGCCGATCGCGTACGTCAGCAGGGAGGCGAGCAACGCGTTGTTCTCGGCGAACCCGGCCTTCACCATCGCGGTGACGAAGTAGGCCTGGATGACGAACGAGCCGACCCGCTGCCCGGCGCCGAGGCCGATCGCCCGCAGCATCGCGCCCCAGTGCTCGCGCACGGCGGTGCGGAACGGCGTCTGCTTGACCTTGTTCTGCTCGGCCAGCTCCGCCATTTCCTTGAACTGCGGGGTTTCCTCGACGTGACGGCGGATGTAGATGCCGACCAGCGCCATCGGGATCGACAGCAGGAACGGGATGCGCCAGCCCCAGTCGTTGAACGCCTGCGCCGGCATCACCGAGATCACCAGGTAGGACACCAGGGTGGCGAGCAGCGGACCGACCGAAGTGGACGCCACGGACAGCCCGGCGAGGTAGTTGCGCCGGTTGCCGCGCTCGTGCTCGAAGATGAAGTTGGCGGCCGTGGTGTACTCCACGCTCGCCCCGATGCCCTGCAGGACCCGGCAGAACAACAGGATCATCGGCGCCGCGATCCCGATCGCCGCGTAGGTCGGCAGCAGCCCGATGCCCGCGGTGCCGACGCTCATCACCGCGATCGTCAGCAGCAGCACGAACCGGCGGCCCTTGATGTCGGCCAGCGGTCCCAGCACGATCGCCGCCAGCGGCCGCAGCGCGTAGGACAGCACCACGCCCGCGTAGGTCGACAGCAGCGCGGCGGTCGCGTTGCCCTCCGGGAAGAACTGGCGGGAGATGATCACGGCCAGCGTGCCGTAGAGGCCGAAGTCGTAGTACTCGACGACGTTGCCGAGCATCGCGGACATGATCACCTTGCGCCGCGAGCGCAGGTCCGTCGAGGCGGGCGCGGACGCCCGCGTGTCGTGGTCGGTCAACGGATCTCCTTGCGGGGGTTCAGGGCCGGAAGCGGTCCGGCCGGAAGGGCTCCAGCATCGGGTGGGGCTCGCCGGTGCGGATCTCGCCTGCCAGCAGCTCTCCGGCGATCAGGCCGAGTGTGGCGCCGGAGTGGGTGAAGGCGACGTGGCACCGCGGCACGGCGGACAGCTCGCCGAACACCGGCTCGCCGTCGCCGGGGATGGGCTTGCGTCCGAGCTTCCAGGACGCGGCGGTCAGCGTGACCCCGCCGTCCAGGAGCGCGGAGGCCTCGGCGGCGAGTTCCTTGACCACCGACTCGTCGATCGAGCACGTGCCGTCGGCCGCCTCGGTGATCCGGTCCTCGTACCAGTGGTGGTCCAGGGCGAACGTGCCGCCCGGGTTGGGCCGCAGCGCGACGCGCGGGGTGTTCAGCACGGACTTGACGCCGGCGTCGGCGGGTTCGGTGAGCACGAGCATCGACAGCGGGGACGCGTCCGGGATGGTCACGCCCAGCTCCGCGACGACGGCCGGGGTGGCGGCGCCGCAGGCCACCACGACGGCGTCGCCCTCGAACCGCTGTCCCCCCGCGGTGGTCACCCCGGTGGCCACTCCCCCGGCGGTCGTGACGCTCGCCCGGCCCGCGCCGGTGACGATCTCGCCACCGAGCGCGGTGAACTCCGCGGCCAGGTGCTCGATCAGGTGCGGCAGGGACACCCAGCCCTCGCCCGGGTTGTGCACGGCCACCTCGGGGAACGCGGCCGGGTCGAGGCCCGGGTGGCTCGACACCAGCTTGGAGTCGTAGCCGTGCGCGACCTCGGCGCGGTGCCGGTCCCGCATCGCGTCCTCATCGAGGCTCCAGTGCAGCCCGCCGTCGAAGCGGAGCCACTCGCGGGCGGGGTCCTGCGCGAAGAGCGTGCGGTAGCGGTCGATCCCGGCCATCCGCAGCGCGTGGTAGGCCGCCGAGCGGGTCCCGGCGGAGTTGAGCCAGGACAGCGACCGGCCGGAGGCGCCGTCGGCCAGCTCGCCCTCGGTCACCAGCGTCACCGCCACGCCGTCGCGCTGCAGGTGCGTGGCCGTGGAGACGCCGAGAACGCCCCCGCCCACCACGACGACGTGCTTGCCTGCGGTCATCGGGAAAGATCCCCCTTCTGGGCGTGTGCCCGTTCGATGATGCGAAGGACGTCCACCGCGTCGCGCGGATCGACCGGTGGTTCGCCGCCGGTGGCGATCGCGGTGGCGAGCAGCCGGTAGAACTCGCCGTAGTCCCCGGGTTCCGGCTCGACCCGGCGGGTGTCGCCGCGGACGCCGAGCGTGCCCCAGTTGTCCCGCGGCTCGTGCCCGAACCCGTCGTCGCCGGGCCGGGCGCCGTTCTTCAGCGCGTCCTCCTGCGGGTCCAGGCCGTGTTTCGTGTAGCCGGCCCGGTCGCCGAGGACGTGGAACCGCGGGCCGGGCAGCGCGGCGAGGCCGGTCATGAACAGCCGGGACCGGGTGCCGTTTTCGTGGGCCAGCACCAGGAACGTGTCGTCGTCGCCGTCGCCCGCGCCGCGGCGGAGGACGTCGGCGTGCACGTGCGCGACCGGGCCGAACAACTGGATCGCCTGGTCGATCAGGTGGGTGCCGAGGTCGTACAGGATGCCGCCGCCCTCGGCCGCGCCCGCGTGCGCCTTCCAGTCGCGTGGCCCCTGCGGCTTCCACCACTCGAACCGGGACTCGAAGGTGTGCACCCGGCCCAGCTCACCGTCGTCGATCAGGCGCCGCAGGGTCCGGAAGTCGCCGTCCCAGCGGCGGTTCTGGAACACCGTGAGCACGCGGCCGGCGAGGTCGGCCTGCTCGATCAGCGCCTCGCCCTGCTCGCTGGTCACCGCGAACGGCTTGTCCACCACCACGTGCAGGCCGTGGCCGAGCGCCTCCGCGGCGAGGCCGGCGTGTGTCGCGGGCGGGGTGCCGATCACGACCAGGTCGAGCTCGTGCGCGAACAGCTCGCCGGGGGTCGCCAGGACCGTCGCGTGTGGATACTCGGCGCGGGCTTGTGCTGCGCGCTCCGGGTTTCCGGTGACGATGTAGTCGAGCGAGTAGTTCTCGTCGGCGGCCAGGAACGGGGCGTGGAAGATCCGCCCGGACACCCCGAAGCCGATCACGGCGGTGCGGATCACGACTCCACCCCGTACACGGTGCGGGCGCGCTCGGCGGAGATCCGGCCTTCGGCGACGTCCCGGCGCACCTGGTCCGGGTCACGCTCGGACGGCGGCCCGTAGCCGCCCGCCCCGGCGGTCCGGATCGACACGCGGTCGCCGGGCTGCAGGCGGGTGTAGCCGTGCTCGACCGGTTGCGCCCCTTCGGAGAGCTCGACCCCGGCGCTCGCGCCCGGCCCGCCGCCGAACAGGCCCCACGGCTGCGAGCGCTGCCGCGAGGTGTCCAGCCAGAAGTGCACGTCGGACTCCTCGACGCGGACCGTGCGCCGGATGCCCATGCCGCCGCGGGTGCGGCCGTCGCCGCCGGAGTCGTCGATCAGGGCGTACTCCTCGACCACCAGCGGGTACTCGGTCTCCAGAGCCTCCACCGGCAGGTTGCTGGTGTTGGTCATGTGCACCTGCACGCCGTCCATGCCGTCCTTGCCCAGCCGCGCGCCGCACCCGCCGCCGATCGTCTCCAGGTAGACGAAGTAGCGGCCGGTGCGGCTGTCCACCCCGGAGAAGTGCACGCCGGTGTTGGCGCCGTTGCTCGCGGCGGTCACGGTCTCCGGCACCGCATCGGCGAGCGCACCGTGGATCAGGTCGACCACGCGCTGGCAGGTCTCGCTGCGGCCGTTGACGGCGGCGGGTTCGGCGCAGTTGAGCACCGATCCACGCGGGGCGTTGATCGTGACCGGCCGGTGCAGGCCGGCGTTCGGGATGATGTCCGGGTCCACCAGCGTCTTGAGCGAGTAGTAGACCGCCGCGTACAGCGCGGTCCACACGACGTTGACGCTGGCCCGGACCTGCGGCGGCGCGGTGAAGTCGAACGTGACCTCGTCGCCGTGCACGGTGACGGTGACACCGAGGTCGAGTTCGTCGTCCAGCTCGGGGCAGTCGAAGCGGTCCGCGAAGGTGTAGGTGCCGTCGGGAACCCTCGCGATGGCCGCGCGGGTGCGGCGCTCGGTGTAGTCGAGCAGCGCCGCGGCCGCCGCCACCAGCGTGTCGCGGCCGTACCGCGCGGCCAGCTCGGTGTAGCGGGTGACGGCGAGCCGGTTCGCGGCGATCTGGGCGCGCAGGTCCGCGCGGCGCTCGTGCGGCACCTGGCAGTTGAGCAGGATCAGCTCGAACAGGTCGTTCTGCAGCTCGCCCCGGCGCATCAGCCGCACCGGCGGGATGCGCAGGCCCTCCTGGAAGATGTGCGCGTGGCCGCGGTCGCCGAAGTCGGCGTGGTGGGCCAGGTTCGCCACCCACGCGGTGATCTCGCCGTCCAGGAACACCGGCGACACCAGCACGATGTCCGGCAGGTGCGAACCGCCGCCGGTGAACGGGTCGTTGCCGATGAACGTGTCGCCCTCCTCGATCGTCCCGGCCGGGTAGCGGCGGGTGATCTCGTCGACGATGCCCATCAGCGAGCCCAGGTGCAGCGGCGAGCCGCCCTCGTCCTGTGCGAGCATCCGGCCCGCGGCGTCGAACAGCGACGCGGTGCAGTCGCGGCGTTCCTTGATGTTGGTCGAGTAGGCCGCGCGCACCAGCGTCTCGCCCATCTCCTCCACGATGGACGACAGCGCGGAGCCGATCACCTCGACCAGCACGGGGTCCTGCATGGTCTTCCCTTCCGTGTGGGTCATCGGCCCACCGTCACGACGAGGTTGCGCAGCTCGTCGACGACGGCGACGTCGCCGGGGAGCAGCAGCGTGGTGGTGTCCATCTGCTCGACGACCGCGGGGCCGTCGATGCGGTGGCCGGGTTCGAGGAGCCTGCGGTCGTACACCGGGCATTCGGTGAACCCGCCGCTCTCGGGCAGGTAGACCTCACGGGTGGCGCGGATCGCGACGCTCGCGTCGGCGTCGCCGAGCGGGGCGCGGTGCAGCTCGGCGCGGGACACCTCGCCGATCGCCCGCAGGCGGAAGGTGACCACCTGGACCGCGTCCTCGGCCGAGGAGTAGCCGTACATCCGCTCGTGCTCGGCGGCGAACCGCTTGGTCAGCTGCGCGACGGTGTCCGCGGTGATCACTCCCTCCGGGACGGGCACCGGCAGCTCGTGGTTCTGGCCCGCGTACCGCATTTCGGCGAACCGCTCGACGCGGCGGCGCTCGGCGGGGACGTTCTCCTCCGCCAGCCAGGCCGTCGCTTCGGCCTCCAGTTCGGCGAACACGCCGGCGACGGTGGTTTCGTCGGGCGGCGAGATGCGGGTGCGCAGGAAGTCGGCGCGGATGTCGGTCATCAGCAGGCCCGCGGCGCACTGCGCGCCCGGTGTCTCCGGCACCAGCACGGTGCGCATGCCCAGCTCGCGGGCCAGGCGCACCGCGTGCAGCGGGCCGGCGCCGCCGAAGGGCACCAGGACGTAGTCGCGCGGGTCGTAACCACGCTGCACGGAGATGACGCGGATGGCGCGGGCCATGTTGGCGGTGATGACGCGCACGATGCCCTGCGCCGCGTCGAGCACGTCCATCCCCAGTGGACCGGCCACTGTGGACACCGCTGCGCGGGCCGCCCCGGCGTCGATCTTCATCTGCCCGTCCAGCAGGTACTCCGGGTTGAGGACCCGCAGCACCACGTTGGCGTCGGTGACGGTCGGCTCGGTGCCGCGGCCGTAACACGCCGGGCCCGGATCGGCGCCCGCGCTGCCCGGGCCGACCTTGAGCGCGCCGCCCGCGTCGATCCACGCGATCGAGCCGCCACCGGCGCCGACGGTGTGGATGTCCAGCATCGGCGCGCGCACCGGCCTGCCGTCGATCTCGGTGCCGCTGGAGGACTTGGGCACGCCATCCTGGACGAGCGAGACGTCGGAGGAGGTGCCGCCCACGTCGAAGGTGATGATGTCCGGGTAGCCTGCCGCGCGGGCGATCTCGGCCGCGCCGACCACGCCGGTGCTGGGTCCGGAGAGGACCATGCGGGAGGGCATCCGCTCGGCGGTCTCGAACGGGATGATGCCGCCGTTGGACTGCGTGACGTGCGGGGTGGCGCGCAGGCCGAGCTCGCCCAGCCGGGTGCGCAGTTTCGCGAGGTAGCGGGCGACCACCGGGCCGAGGTAGGCGTTGACGACCACTGTGGACAGACGCTCGTACTCGCGGAACTCCGGCAGCACCGCCGAGGACACCGAGACGTGCACGCCGGGCAGTTCCTCGGCGAGGATGCGCTCGGCGGTCCGCTCGTGGCCGGGGTCGACGAAGCTGTAGAGGAAGCAGACGGCGACCGCTTCCACGTTCTGCTCACGCAGCTCGCGGGCGAGCGCGCGGACCTGCTCCTCGTCGAGGGGGCGCTCCACCCGGCCGTCGTGGCGGACCCGCTCGTCCACCTCGAGCCGCAGGTCGCGCGGCACCAGGGCGGCCGGCTTGTCGGCCTGCAGGTCGTAGAGCGACGGACGACGGCCGCGCCCCAGTTCCAGCAGGTCGCGGAAGCCGGCGGTGGTGAGCAGGCCGGTGCGCGCGCCGCGCTCGGTGAGCAGCGCGTTGGTGCCGACCGTGGTGCCGTGGGCGAAGTAGCCGACGTCGCCGAGGTCGCGTCCGCCGATCTCGTCGAGCAGCTGGGACACGCCCGTCACGATCGCCCGGCCGGGGTCGTCCGGGGTGCTGGACACCTTGCGCACGTAGAGGCGCCCGGTCTGCTCGTCGAGGGCGCAGACGTCGGTGAACGTGCCACCGGTGTCGACGCCGATCCGAAGTGTCATGTGCTGGGCCTCGCTTGAGTGAGAACCTTCTCAGTACCTGTTGGGTGAGAACCTTCTCAGTCGGTAGTAGTCTCAGTCAAGACTTGATTCGCTGACGGCTCGTTACCGGGGGAGGCGCGCAGGTGACCACGCACGGAGCCTCGCTGATCGACGTGGCCCGCGCGGCCGGGGTGTCCACGGCGACCGCGGGGCGCGCGCTCGGCGGGTACGGGCAGGTCAGCGAGCGGACCCGGGAGCGGGTGCTGGCCGCGGCGGCCGAGCTGGGGTACCGGCCGAACGGGCTGGCGCGCAGCATGGTCACCGGCAGCACGCAGACGATCGGCGTCGTGGTGACGGACGTGGCGAACCCGTTCTTCGCCACCGCGTTGCGCGGGATCACCGACGTGACGTCGCCTGCCGGGTTCGAGGTGCTGCTGGCCAACACCGGCGGTGTGCTGGAAGCCGAGCAGCGGGCGGTCAGCGTGATGTCGGAGAAACGGGTGGACGGCGTGATCGTCGCGGCGGCGCGGCCGGGCGAGGGGGCGCACCTGCGGCGGGCGATGGACGCCGGGGTGCCGGTCGTGCTGATCGACCGGCAGGTCAGCGGGGTGCCGGAGGCCGACAGCATCACCGTGGACAACGACCACGCGGCGGCGGAGGCCGTCGGGCACCTGACGGAGCTGGGGCACCGGCGGATCGGGGTGATCACGGAGGCCGGGGACCAGCTGGCGCGGGTGCGCACGGGCAACCGGCGGCGCGGGCTGTTCCCGAGCGCGGTGCGGCTGCGGGGGTATGTCAGCGCGCTGGAGGCGGCGGGGTTGCCGGTGGACGCCGGGCTGGTGGCTTCGGCGCGGTACGACCGCGAGTCGGCGTATGACGCGATGAACCGGCTGCTGGACCTGCCGGAGCCGCCGACGGCCGTGTTGTGCACCGACAACGTGCTCGCGTCGGGCGCCTACCGGGCGGCGCAGGACCGCGGCCTGCGGATGCCGACGCAGCTGTCGCTGATCGGCTTCGACGACGAGCCGTGGACGACGCTGGTGCGGCCCGAACTGACGATCGTGGAGCAGCCGACGTACGACCTGGGCGCCCGCGCCGGACGGCAACTGCTGGACCGCATCACGGACGGCACCGCGTCCCGGCGGCCGCAGCACATCCAGCTCCGGGCGAAGCTGGTCGCGCGCGGGTCGACGGTGCCGCAGTAGCCTTTCGCCGCCGCGGGTGGGATCCGCCGCGGTTGCGGGGCTGTGCACGCCTCCCGCCCGGTCACGTCCGGCAGCCCCCAGCCCATCCAGCTCCCGGCCAAGCTGGTCGCGCGCGGGTCGACCGTGCCGCAGTGGCCTTTCGCCACCCCGCTCCGCCGCCTCGCCGCGGATCGCGCACACCTCCCGGCAAAACTGGACGCGCGCGGCTCGACCGTGCCGCAGTAGTCGCGCGGGTTTCTCGGGGCTTGGCAGCGCGGGCAACGCTCCGATCGCGGAGCCCGGGGGTCCGCGACCGGAGCGTTGCCCGACCAGTGGCGCGCCGGGAACGGTGGGTGGGTGAGTCAGGCCTCCTCGCCGGGGCCGCTCGGGGTGCGGTCCTCCGGCAGGGAGTTGTCCTCCTCACCGAGGCCCTCGTCCTGTTCGGTGGCGGGGCGGGCTTCCTCGTCCAGGTCTTCGCGGCGGGGGTCGGTCATCGTGGTCTCCTAACGTCCGAAGCGGCCCATGATGGTGCCGGTGCTGAGCACGTGCCCCTCGATGGCGGCGCGCACGTCCTGGCCGGTGGCGTCCTCGCCGAGGCCAAGCTTGCGGTCCACCGCGTACAGCCGGAAGAAGTACCGGTGCGGCTCGTCCCCCACCGGCGGGCGCGGGCCGCCCCAGCCGCGCTCCCCGAAGTCGTTGCGGCCCTCCACACCGGAGTCCAGGCCGGTCGACGTCGGCGCGATGCCGGTGACCACCCAGTGGGTGAACGTCCCGGCGGGCGCGTCCGGGTCCTCGCACAGCAGCACGAGTTCCGCGGCGCCGTCGGGAATGCGCAGCCACTCCAGCGACGGCCGCTCGTTGCCGCCCTCGTAGGAGTACTGCTCGGGGATCAACGTGTTGTCGCTGAAGGAACTGGTGCGCAGCTCGAGCCCGCCGGCGAGCGGTCGCGGCGGCTCGCCGAGGCCCGGGTCGCCCCGGCTCGTGCCGCGGTCGCCGGCCGGACCGGCCGCGCGCTCTGGGTCCGGCATGGTGCCTCCTCGGGAGATCGGTCGCACCAGCCGACATACCCACTGGCCCGGCGGGTACCCACCGCGGCATGAACCCCGAACGACACCAGGCCCAGGACGACACCGAGGAGAACGCGGACAGCCGCACGTCGATCGCCGAGAGCACCGGCGAACCGTTCGAGCCGCCGCAGCCGGGCAAGACCGCCGTGTCGCGCAGCACCGAGGAGGCCGACACGACCGGCACCGTCGGGCAGGCCGAATACCCCCGGGACACCGAACGCGGCTAGCGCCGGCCGGGGCAAGGCACGAAGAACGCACGTGCTCCCCCCGCAGCCCAGGAGGCAGAACCCCGGGGGGCCACCCACTGGTCGCGCGTGCCACCCGCAAGGGCATGCTCCGCGCGGCTGAGCCGGCTCACCCCGCCGCCCGCCGCTCAGGAAACTGCCGCTCCGGAAGCGGAAACCGGGCCGGTCAGTCGCGGTCCCGGCCGTGCCCGCGGCCGGGACGGTGGTCGCCGCGGTCGTCGTCGTGGCGGTCTCCCCGGTCGTCACCGGCGCGTGGGGGCTCGGCGGCGGGCGCCGGGGTGGGTGACGGTGGCGGCGGGGGCGGCGGCGTGCTCGTCTCGCTGGACAGCACGGCGTCGCTGTCGATCAGGGGGGCCGGGGCGGCCGGGATGAGCCCGAGCTGGTGCGTCTCGGTGACCACACGGCCGTCCTCGAAGGTGTACGCGATCGTCACCGACACGGTGTTGTCGGCGACTACAGCGGGTGGCGCGGTGACCGTCAGGGCCGTGATGCCCGCCCAGCGAGCGCGGTAGGCGTCCTGGCCCTGCGCCTGCATCTTCGGGCCGAGGCGGGTCCACGCGTTGTCCGGCCGGGCGGGCAGCAGCGCGTAGTACTCGCGCACCGCCCCGGTGATCGCGGCGGCGTCGAGCGCCGCGGGCGGCGGGGCCGGCGCCGGAGCCGGTGGGTCGGGCGTGAGCTGCGTGAACAGGATGACGACCGCCAGCACCGCGAGCAACGCGCCCGCGACGGGCAGCAGGAACCGGCGCTTCGACGCGACGAGCCCGGCGACCCGCTTGTTCAGCCGTGTCCCGGCTCCGGCCGCCCCAGCCACCGGAGTGTTCAGCCGCGTCCCAGCGGCAACCGGCGCGTTCACTCGCGTGCCAGCGGCAACCGGCGCGTTCACCCGCGTCCCGGCACCGCCCGGCCCGGCAACCGGCGCCACCGGCACAGTCAGCGAAGACGGCGTCACCACCGGTTGCGTCCGCGCCCGCGCCGGGTTCAGCGTGCGCGGCGGCACCGGCTGCCCGTCCGCGACCGCCTGCAGCGCGGTCACCACCTGCACGGTGCTGGGCCGCTGGGCGGGGTCGGGCCGCAGCATCGCCATCAGCACCGGGGCGAGCGGGCCCGCGTACCGCGGTTCCGGCACCTCCCCGGCGGCGACGCGGTGCAGCAACGCGATCGGGTTCTCGTCGTCCCCGAAGGGCGGCACGCCCTCGACCGCGTCGTAGAGCGTGGCGCCCAGCGAGAACACGTCGGAGTCGGGCGTCGGCTCCTCGCCGCGGGCGATCTCCGGCGCGAGGAACATCGGCGTCCCGGAGACCAGGCCGCCCTGCGTCAGCGCCGAGTCGCCGGTCGCGCGCGAGATGCCGAAGTCCGCGATCTTGACCGTGCCGTCGTCGGCGACGAGCAGGTTGCCCGGTTTGACGTCGCGGTGCACGATCCCGGCCGCGTGGGCGGCGGCCAGCGCGCCGGCGGCCTGCAGCCCGATCCGCGCGACGGCCTCCGGCGTGAGCAGCCCCTGCTCGGCGACGACCTCGGCGAGGCTGCGGGACGGCACGTACTCCATCACCAGCACGGGCTGGCCGTTGTGCTCGGCGACGTCGTGCACGGTGACCACGTTGGGGTGGCGCAGACGGGCGGCGTTGCGGCCTTCGCGCAGGATCCGCTGCCGCGCCTGCTCGCTCTGCGCCGGGCCTGGCCACAGCTGCTTGACTGCGACCTGGCGCTCCAGACGCTCGTCACGAGCCAGCCAGACGACGCCTGTGCCGCCGGCCCCGACACGGCTCTCCAGCCGATACCGCCCGGCGAGGAGGTTGCCGGCGCCGTCCACGGTCAGTCCGTCCGTAGTCGTCACCCGGTCAGGTTACGGACCGGCCTGCTCCGGGACGAGAGCGGGCAGCCGCCACACCATCAACGCCGACCACACCACGTGCGTCACCAGCGGCGCCAGCACCCCGCCGCCCGACCGCCGCTGCCACGCGAACACCGTCCCCATCACGGCGGACGCCGCGACCAGCGCGGGGTTGCGGGTGGCGGTGGTGGTCAGGACGTACACGGCCGTCGACCCGGTCGCGCCCAGCGCGTTGTAGACCGGGCCGCGGAAGAAGAGCTCCTCGGCCGCGCCGTTGGCCAGCGTCGTGAGCAGCACGGCGCCGCCGTTGCCCGCGGTCGCGTAGCGCAGCACGCGCCGCAGCGCCCGCCGCAGCACCGGGATCCGCCGGGCCACCTCGGCACCGGCGCGGAACACCGCGAACGCGCCGACGCCGCAAGCAACCGGCCCGGCGCCGACCCGGCCGGCGGGCGTCCGGTCGAGCAGGCTCCCGGCGGCCCAGACCCCCGCCACCGCCGCGGTCGAGCGGACGAACTCCCGCGAACCCGGTTTCCGCGTCAAGGAGTACCCCAGCAGCCCGGCCCCAGCCGCCGTGACCAGCCCCAGCGCGGTCTTCACGCCCCGGCCCGCTCCCGCAACGCGGCCGCCACCGCGGCGTCGAAGCCCATCGGCTCGAACGGCACCACCTCACGCAGGCTGTGGTCCCGCACCACGACCTCGTTGATCATCGAATCGACCAGCGACCGGCCGGTGCGGGCGTCCACGTCGGTGACCAGCGACAGCCACAGCGACGACAGCCTCGGCGACAGCAGCGGCACCGGCACGATGACCCGGAACCGGCCCTCGATCCCGGCGACGCGCTTCAGCATCTCGCCGTAGGCCAGGACGTCCGGGCCGCCTGCTTCGAAGACCCGCCCCGGCGGCACGTCCAGCAGCGCGACCAGGTAGCGGACGACGTCGGCCAGCGCGATCGGCTGGGTGCGCGTGCCGACCCACCGCGGGGTGACCATCGCGGGCAGGTGCTCGACCAGCTGGCGCGTGATCTCCCAGGAGATCCCTCCGTGGCCGATGACGATCCCGGCGCGCAGCACGGTCACCGGCACGCCCGCCTCCCCCAGCAGGCCCTCCACCTCGCGGCGGCTGCGCAAGTGCGGTGACAGGTCGTCGGCGTCGTCGCCGAGCCCGCCGAGGTAGGCGATCCGGGACAGGCCGGCGTCCGCGGCGGCGCGGGCGAAGTTCCGCGCGGCACGGGCGTCGCGGCGTTCGAAGTCCGGCTCGCCCAGCGAGTGCACCAGGTAGTAGGCCGCATCGGCCCCGGCCAGTGCTTCGCGAAGGGAACCGGCGTCGTGCACGTCGCCGTGGACCGGTTCGCCCGCCCCGGCGTAGTCGTCCGGGCGCCGGGTCATCGCGACGACGTCGTGTCCGGCCTCGACGAGCGCCGGGCACAACCGCCGTCCCACGAACCCGGACGCCCCCGCCACAGCCACCCGCATCGGCCGTCCTCCACGCTATCTTAGCGATGATATTCTTACGGTAGAAATGTTTTGAGGGGATCCTATGCCGAAGCGCGACAAGCCGCAGCCGGACGCGGTCGATCTGATGCTCGCCGAGTGGCGCCGCGAGGCGCCGGAGATCGACGCGTCGCCGCTGGCGGTGTTCGGGCGGCTGCACCGCGCCTTCGACGGGTACACCGTGCAGCTCAACCGGGTGTTCGGGCGGTACGGGGTCAACATCTCCGCGTTCGGCATCCTGGCCGCGCTGCGGCGCGTGGGCGCACCGTACCGCCGGACGGCGGGCGAGCTGGCGGACGCGAACCTCCTCACCACGGGCGGTATCACGCAGCGGGTCGACAAGCTGGAGGCCGCCGGCCTGGTGTACCGCGAACGCGACGCCGCCGACCGCCGCATCGTCTACATCGGACTCACCGACGAGGGCCTCGCGCTGACCGACAAGGTCGCGGAGGTCCACTTCGCCAACGAGAACCGGATGCTGGCGGGCCTGACGAAGACCGAGCGGACGCAGCTGGCGCAGCTGCTCAGCCGTCTGGAGCATTCGATCCGGCTGGCCGAGATGGCCGACCGCGCCGAATCCGAGGGGAACCGTCCGGGCCGCCGGTGAGTCGGACCGGTAAACGATCATCCCCCCGGAAGGCTGCCTGATGACCGACCCCGTGCCGAACCTCGGCAACGACGCCACGGCGACCCTGTTCGACGCGATCGACTTCGCGGTCGAAAACGCGGAAACGACCGAGTCCGGGTTCGTGCCCTTCGTGCTCGCCGTGATGCCTGACGGCGAGAAGGTCGCGACGCGCTACGTCGACTCCGAGGAGTACTTCACCGTCGAGGGCAGCGTCGCGCTGGCCCGCCAGGACCTCGCCGCGGCCGACCCGGTCCCCCGCCACGTCGCGCTGGCCTGGGACGGTTTCCTGACCCTGGACGAGGACCGGACCGAGGCCGTGTTCGTCGACGCCTACGAGCAGGGCAGGCCGGAGGGCGTGCGGTTCGCGCAGCGCTACTACCGCGCCAGCGGCGGCCTGGAGATGATCGGGAACCCGTTGCTGCTCGGCCACCGCCCCGAGCCGATGCTGCCCCACCCGGCCGGACCCGGGCAGGCAGGCGACGGACGGGTCGCCGCGATCGCCCGGATCCAGGCCATGGTGGACGAGCGGAAGCGGCGCTAGCTGTTGTGACTCGTGAGGTTGTGGACGGCGTGCCGGGTTGATTGTGGGGAGGGCCTCCGGGCGGAGTGGGTGTTGCGACGCATCCACTACCAGCCCTGGAGGTCCTCGATGGGTCACGCTAACGGCATCACCGTGCTGCGAATCCTGACCGACAACGCCCTGGCCTACCGCCGAGGCACCTGCTGGGCCGCGGTCCGCACCGCCCTCGGCCTGCGCCGCCGCTACATCAAACCCGGCTGCCCCTGGACCAACGGCAAAGCCGAACGCTTCCACCGCACCCTGCTCACCGAATTCGCCTACGCCCAGCCCCGGACCCCCAACACCCACCGCCTGGCAACCTTGCCCACCTGGGTCCAGCACTACAACACTGAACGCCCACACTCCGCCCTGACAGGCCACCCACCCATCACCCGACTGCACTGACCCTCCACAACCTGCCAGGTCATAACACCTAGCCCGCCCAGGGCAGGGGCGCCTCGTCGAGGCCCCAGTACACGCTCTTCTGCCGCAGGTACCCGAGGATCCCCTCGCGGCCCTTGTCCACGCCCAGCCCGCTCTCCTTCCTGCCGGAGAACGGCGTCGAGATGCTGAACTGCTTGTACGTGTTGATCCACACCGTTCCGGCGTCGATCCGCCGCGCCAGGCGCCACGCGCGGCGGTAGTCGGCGGTCCAGATGCCGCACGCCAGGCCATACACCGTGTCGTTCGCCTGCGCCACCAGGTCCTCCTCGTCCCGGTAGGGCAGCAGCACCCCGACCGGGCCGAAGATCTCCTCCTGGCAGGTCTTCGACGAATTCGGCAGCCCCTCCAGCAGCGTCGGCGGGTAGTAGGCGCCCGCCGAGGACGGCACCTCTCCCCCGCACAGCACCCGCGCCCCCTCCTCGCGCGCGCGGTCCACCAGCGCGGCCACCCGGTCGCGGTGCGCGAACGTCGCCAGCGGCGCCACCTGCGTGTCCGCCGCCGTGCCCGGCCCCATGCGCAACCGGGACGCCCCCGCGACGAGCAGGTCCCGGAACTCGGCGTACCGCGACGCCGGCAGGAAGATCCGCGACCCGGCGATGCAGCTCTGCCCGCTGGAGGAGAAGATCCCGAACAGAATCCCGGCCACCGCCTGCTCCACCGGCGCGTCCGGGCACACGATCGTCGGCGACTTGCCGCCCAGCTCCATCGTCACCGGCATGACCTTCTCCGCCGCGATCCGCCCGATCGCCCGCCCGGTCGACGTGCCGCCGGTGAACGCGACCTTGCCGACCAGCGGATGCCGCACGATCGCGTCCCCCACCACCGAACCCGGCCCCGGCAGCACGGACAGCAACGGCGCCGGCACCCCCGCCTCCAGCACCAGCCGCGCCAGCGCCAGCGACACCAGCGGCGTCGCCTCGGCCGGTTTGAGCAGCACGCCGTTGCCCGCCGCGAGCGCGGGCGCGATCTTCTGCGCGTCGCTGGCGATCGGCGAGTTCCACGGCGTGATCGCGCCGACCACCCCGATCGGCTCATACACCGACATGGTGAGCCACGGCCCGCGTTGCGGGGTCAGCGCGGTCTCCATGGTCTCCAGCGCCGCCGCGTAGAACCGGAACGTCGCGGCCGCGCTCGCCACCAGCGCCCGCGTCTCGCGCAGCGCCTTGCCGGTGTTGCGGGTCTGCAGCAGGGCCAGCGACTCCGCGTCGCGCTCGATCAGGTCGCCGACCCGCGCCAGTACCCGCGCCCGTTCGTGCGGCAGCAACTCCGCCCATTCGGCCACTGACGCCGCGCGGGCCGCCTCGTCGACGTCCCGGGCGGACGCGCCGTGCACGACCGCGACCGTCTCACCGGTCGCCGGGTCCACGCATTCCAGCGGTGCGCCACCGCCCCGCCGCCACCGCCCGGCCACCAGGATCTCGTCCGCGGGCACTGTCATCGAGCCACCTCCACACGCCGTCCAGGCTCGGCAGAATAACTTAGCTCTAAGCTAATTGGAAGGCGTTAACCACATCGAAACCACCCAGCAGAAAACTTAGCGCTAAGGGTTGTCGTCGCCCGGCCGACGGTGCTACAAACTCTTCCCAAGTTCCCTTAGAGCTAAGACATCCAAGGAGATCCCGTGACGACGACGCAAGCCGGCCTCGAAGAACTGATCGACTCCTGCATCGCCACCCGCGAATCGCGCTACGAGGACTGGGACACGCTCGGTTTCCAGGCCAAGGCGGGCGAGCAGTTCCGCCGCGCGCAGGTCCGCTACATCGGCTCCGGCGCGACCGGCAACCACGACACCGACAACCGCATCCTGCCCTCGGAGCACTTCACGTTCTCCAACATGCGGCTGCCCGCCGGCGCGATCGGCCCCGAGCACACCCACCACGACGTGGAGGAGGTCTTCTTCGTCCTGGAGGGCGCCCTCGAGGTCACCGTGCACGACGTCGAGGACGGCACCAAGACCGCCAGCCGCGTGCTGGGCTACCGCGACCTCATCCGCGTCCCGGCCGGGGTGCCGCGCAGCCTGCGCAACATCGGCGACACCGACGCCCTGTTCGCCGTGATCATCGGCACGCAGAAGCCGCAGCTGCCGACCTACCCGCCGACCTCGCCGATGCACGGCGTGACCCGCGACTGAAGCCATGCCCCGGACGGTACGAGTTCACCAGAGCACCTGGCTGGCCGACGGGGTCGTGCGCGTCGAGCTGCGCGACCCCGCCGGGGCGGCCCTGCCGGCGTGGGAGCCGGGCGCGCACCTGTCGCTGCACCTGCCCAACGGGCTGGTCCGGGAGTACTCCCTGTGCGGCGACCCGGCGGACGGGCACAGCTGGACCGTGGCCGTCCTGCGCGAGCCGTCCTCCCGCGGCGGCAGCGCCTGGGTGCACGAGCGCCTCACCCCGGGCACGCTGGTCGAGGTCGACGGGCCACGCAACAACTTCGCCCTCGAAGACGCGCCCCGGCACCTGCTGATCGCGGGCGGCATCGGCATCACTCCCCTGCTGGCGATGGCGAACCACCTGGAGCAGCGGGGTTCCGACTGGTCCATGCTCTACTGTGGACGATCCCGGTCGAGCATGGCCTTCCTGGCCGACCTGCCCGCGGACCGGGTGCGCGTGCACGCCGACGACGAGCGCGGCGGGCCGCCTGACCTGGCGGCCGAGCTGGCTGAACTCCGGCCGGGCACGCTCGTCTACTGCTGCGGCCCGGAACCGCTCATCGCCGCCGTCGAGGCCGCGCTGCCGGACGCCTCGATGCTGCGGGTGGAGCGGTTCCGCGCACCGGAACCCAAAACCACCGGGCCGGACCACGGCTTCGACGTGGTGTGCGGCGGGTCGGGGCGCCGGGTTCCGGTTCCCGCCGGGGTGTCCATCTTGGACGCTCTCGCCGGGGCCGGGGTGTCCGTGCCCAACTCCTGCCGGGAAGGGGTGTGCGGCACCTGCGAGACCAAGGTGCTCGCCGGCGAACCCGAGCACCGCGACTTCCTGCTGAGCGACGACGAGAAGGCGGCCGGCGGCACGATGCTGATCTGCGTGTCGCGCAGCCGGTCGGCCGAGCTCGTCCTGGACGTGGAGGACTGAGGACATGCCTTCCAGCTACGAGAACGCGTTCGGCGACGAACTCGAGGCGATCTACGGCCGCGGCGTGCACGACCTGCCCGGCGTGGTGGCCGCGCTCAACTCCTCCGGGGTGCGCCCCGCGGGCGGCGAGGACTGGACCGAGTCGTCGTTCACTGCCGAACTGGCCCGCCTGAGCGGAACGGAGAGCTAGACGTGAACCCCTTGCACACCACCGAGGGCCTGCTGGCGTTCGGGCTGCGGGACCGCTGGTACCCACTGTGCCCGTCCGGGCACGTACGTCCCGGTGAGCTGGTCCGGATCGAGCGCGCGGGCGAGCAGCTGCTGCTGTGGCGCGACGCCGCCGGAGTCGTGCACGTTCAGGAAGACCGCTGCCCGCACCGCGCCGCCCGGCTGTCGCAGGGCGTGCACATGGGCGACCGGGTGGCCTGCAACTACCACGGCGTGCAGGTCGACGCCGAGGGCACGGTGGTGTCCGTGCCGGGCAGCCCGGGCTGCGCCCTGGAGGGCCGCCGCGTGCTGCGGACGTTCCCGGCGGAGGAGCACACCGGGGCGGTCTTCGCCTGGTTCGGGCTCGACGAGTCGGCGCCACCGGCTCCGCTGGAGGTGCCGGAGCCGATCGCGGGCGGAGAGTGGTCGGAGTTCCTCTGCTACGTCGAGTGGGACGCGCCCTACCTGTACTCGCTGGACAACCTGCTCGACCCGATGCACGGCGCGTTCCTGCACCGCAACAGCCACACGATGTTCGCGGGCAAGCGCGAGGCGGTCTTCCAGATCCGCGCGACCGACAACGGTTTCGTGTTCGAGAAGACCGACCAGCGCGGCGTGAACTTCGACTGGGTCGAGCTGACCCACGGCGGCGCGGACTGGGTCACCCTCGACATCCCGTACCCGGACACCGCAGGCCCGGGCGGGCCGTTCACGATCGTCGCCGGGCTGTGCGCGATCTCGGCGAACCGGCACGCCGGGTTCTTCTGGCGCTGCCGCAAGGTGTCCGGTTGGGAGCGGGACAGCTGGCGCTTCCTCTACCGCAACCGGCTGGAGGCCCGGCACTACGCCGTGCTGGAGCAGGACCGCGAGATGGCCGAGGCGATGCCCGCCGACGCCTGGGACCGGGAGAACCTCTACCAGCACGACATCGCGCTCGTCCGGATGCGCCGCCTGCTGAAGGCGGAGGCCGCGAAACAGGCGGCCCGCCTGACCGAGCCCGCGACCGCAGCGCCGGTCCCGGTCGCCTGAACCCCTTGGAGGACACCATGTCCGAACCCGTCGTCCGGTTGCGGGCGCTGCGGTCGGTGACCCTGCGCTCCATCGCGTGCGCCGACGCGGGCGAGTTCTACCGCGAGGTGTGGGGCCTGCGGCAGGTCGAGCAGGACACCGGCGCGGTGTGGCTGCGCGGCACCAGCAGCGAGCACCACGTGCTGCAGTTGCAGCAGGCGGAGCGCAACGCGCTCGGCAAGGTGGCCTTCGCGGTCGCCACGCCACGCGAGATCGACGAGGCCGCGACGCGCCTGGTCGCGCAGGGCATCCCGTTGGTCACCGAGCCCGGCAAGCTGGACCAGGTCGGCGGCGGCTACGGGCTGCGCTTCGCCGATCCGGAGGGACGGCTGATCGAGTTGTCCGCGGACGTGTTCGCCGTGACCCCGGACGATCCGGACGGCCACCCGGCGGTGCCGCGGAAGCTGGCGCACGTCGTGCTCAACACCGCCGACATCGACGCGGCGTGCGAGTTCTACACCCGTGTGCTCGGCATGCGGATCTCCGACTGGTCGGAGCACCAGATGGCGTTCCTGCGCTGCAACGCCGACCACCACGTGATCGCGTTCAACCAGGCGCCGTTCGCGTCGGTCAACCACGTCGCCTACGAGATGGCCTCGATCGACCACTTCATGCGTGGCATCGGGCGGCTGCGGCACAACGGGATCACCCCGCTGTGGGGTCCGGGGCGGCACGGGCCGGGCAGCAACACGTTCGGCTACTTCGCCGACCCGGCCGGGCTGGTGTGCGAGTACACGTCCGAGGTCGAGCAGGTCGTGGAGGACGCGTGGCTGTGCCGGGTGTGGCGGCGCACGCCCGAGCTGTCCGACCTGTGGGGCACCGCGGGCCCGCCGTCGAAGGACGTCCGCACCCACATGGCGGGCGTGCCCGACCCCGGTTGCACGGCTTGGTGGCGGGGATGAGGGCCGGGGTGATCGGCGCGGGCTCGATCGGCGGCGTGGTCGCCCGCGCCCTGCGCGACGGAACCGTGCCGGGTGCGACGCTGTCCGGTGTCGTGGACCCGGCGGGTGCGGCGGACCTGCCGCTGGTGTCGCTGGACGAGCTGCTGTCCACTTCGGACCTGATCGTCGAGGCGGCCGGGCAGCGGGCACTGGCGGAGGTCGGACCGCAGGTGCTGGCCGCCGGGCGGGACCTGCTGGTCGTGTCGGTCGGCGCGCTGGCCGACGACGCCCTGCTGGACAAGCTGCTGTCCGCGGGCCCCGGTGAGCTGCACCTGTCGACCGGCGCGATCGGCGGGCTGGACCTGCTGCGGGCGGCGGCCCGGATGGCGCCGCTGTCCCGGGTCACCATCGAGACCACGAAACTCGCCGCGAACCTGGTGCAGCCGTGGATGTCCGACGAGGAGGCCGCGCGGCTGCGGACCACCGCCGAGCCGGTCGAGCTGATGCGCGGCCCGGCACGCGAGGTGACGGCGGCGTTCCCGAAGTCGGCGAACGTGGCTGCCTCGGTGGCGCTGGCCGTGGGCGACTGGGACGTGGTCGAGGCGGCGGTGATCGCCGATCCGGCCGCCGAGCTGACCTCGCACGTCATCACCGCCGACGGGCCGGCCGGGTCGTACCGGTTCGAGATCCGCAACCGGCCCTCGCCGCGGACGCCGACGAGCAGCGAGGTCGTGCCGCACGCGGTGCTCGCCGCGATCGCCGCGCTGGCGGAGCCGCGGGTGGTGTTCCGGTGACCCCCGTGTTGCTGCTGCACGGCATCGGCGGGTCCAGCGCGTCCTTCGAGTCGCAAGTGGACGTCCTGGCGGAGCGGCACCGGGTGGTGGCCTGGGACGCGCCCGGGTACGGAGAGTCGCCGGACCCGGAACGCGCCGACATCGCCTGGTACGCCGAGCAGGCTGCGCGGATCTTCGACGAACCCGCCCACGTGGTGGGGGTGTCGTGGGGCGGGGTGATCGCGACCCGGCTCGCGCTGGAGCACCCCGTGCTGTCGCTGACCCTGGCCGACTCCACGCGCGGCTCCGGCACCAGCGCGGAGGCCGCGGCCCGGATGCGGGCGCGGGTGGACGAGCTGGCCGAGGTGGGTGCCGCGGAGTTCGCGCGACGGCGGGCGCCGCGCCTGAGCTCCGATCCGGCGACCCGCGCCAAGGTCGAGGCGACGATGGCCCAGGTGCGCCTGGCCGGGTACCGCGCGGCCGCGGAGTCGATGGCCACCACCGACCACGGTCCGCTGCTGGGCCGGATCAGCGTGCCGACGCTGGTGGTCGTGGGCGCGGACGACCAGGTCACCGGCGTCAAGGAGAGCCGGCTGCTGGCGCGGGAGATCCCCGGAGCGCGGCTACGGGTGATCGGCGGCGGGCACGCGGCCAACCAGGAGTGCCCCGGCGAGTTCAACGAGGTCCTGCTGGAGTTCCTGTCCGAAGTGGAGGCCGCGCGATGCGCCTGATCGTGGTGACCGGCGCCGGGCGCGGGCTCGGCTGGGCGATCGCCGACGCCCTCGGCGCGTCCGGGGCGCAGGTCGTGGTCGCCGAACACGACCCGGAGCGCGCCGCCCGCGGGGTGGCGCAGCTCGAAGAGCGCGGGCGGACCGTGCACCGGATCGACACCGACGTCGCCGATCCCGATTCGGTGGCAGGGCTGGCGGAACAGGTGGCGAAGATCGGGCCCCTGCACGGTCTGGTCAACAACGCGGCGATGGCCGACGGCGTGGGCGGCAAGCACTTCGCCGACCTGGAGGTGGAGGCGTGGGACCGGCTGATGACGGTCAACGCGCGCGGCCCGTGGCTGGTCGCCCGGGCCCTGTACCCGCAGCTCGCGGCCACCGGCGGGCGCATCGTGAACATCGCCTCCGACGTCGCGCTGTTCGGGCCGCCGCGCCTGGTGCACTACGTGTCCTCGAAGGGCGCGGTGATCGCGATGACCCGCGCGATGGCCCGCGACGCCGGGCGGGACGGGGTGACGGTGAACGCGGTCGCGCCCGGCCTGACCGAGGTCGAGGCGACCGAGCGCGTGCCGCGCGAACGGCACCAGCTCTACGCGAACGGGCGGGCGCTGACCCGGGCGCAGCAACCGGGTGACGTGGTGGGCGCGGTGGAGTTCCTGCTCTCCGACGCCGCCTCGTTCATCACCGGGCAAACGTTGGTCGTCGACGGCGGATTCGTCTGCCACTAGGAGTTTTCATGGACCTGGGACTTTCCGGGCGGGCGGTCGTGGTGACCGGCGCCAGTTCCGGTGTCGGGCTGGCGACCGCCGCGATGCTGCTCGCCGAGGGCGCGCACGTCGCCGCGTGCGCGCGGGACGGCGTGCGGCTGGAGAAGGCACTCGCCGACCTGCCCCGCGCGGCCGGCGCCCGGCTGCACACCGCGGCGTGCGACGTCCTCGACGCCGGCGACGTGCGCCGGTTCGTCACCGGCGCCGGCGAGGAGTTCGGCGGGCTGGACGGCGTGGTCAACAACGCCGGGCGCTCGCTGATGGCGCGGCTGGCCGAGACCAGCGACGAGCAGTGGCGCGACGAGCTGCACCTGAAGATCTTCTCGGTGCTGCACGTCGTCCGCGCCGCGCAGCCGTGGCTGCGGCCGGGCGCGGCGGTGGTCAACGTCAACGCGATCCTGTCCCGCCAGCCCGAGCCGAAGCTCGCCGCGACGTCGGCGGCGCGGGCGGCGCTGCTGAACCTGTCCAAGACGCTGGCCGCCGAGCTGGCGCCGGAGGTGCGGGTCAACTCGGTGTGCCTCGGCCTGGTGGACACCGGTCAGTGGCGGCGCCGGTACGAGCAGTCTGGCACCGAGCTGTCCTGGGCGGAGTGGACGTCGGAGCTCGCCGCGGACCGGGGCATCCCGCTCGGCCGGCTCGGCACCGCCGAGGAGGTCGCCTTCCCGATCGTGGCGCTGCTGTCGCCACGCGCTTCGTACGTGACCGGTTCCGCCCTCGACGTCGGTGGCGGCGTCGCCCGATACGTCTGAGGAGACACTCGTGACACACGGCAACGGCGGGGACCTGCTCGCCCAGATCCTGATCGACAACGGCGTCGACACCGCGTTCGGCATCGTGAGCGTCCACAACCTGCCGCTGGTGGAGGCGATCGCGGCGCGGCTGCGGTTCGTGCCGGTCCGGCACGAGGCGGCGGCGGTCAACGCGGCCGACGGGTACGCCCGAGCCCGCGGCGGGCTCGGGGTCGCGATCACCAGCACCGGCACCGGCGCGGGCAACGCGGCCGGGTCGCTCGTGGAGGCGCTGACCGCGGGCAGCCGGGTGCTGCACGTGACCGGGCAGATCGACTCGCCCTACCTCGGGCAGGGGCGCGGGGTCATCCACGAGACCCGCGACCAGCTGGGCATGCTCACCGCGGTGTCCAAACACGCCGCGACCATTTCTTCGGTGGCCGCGGCGGAGGACGTGCTGCGGCGGGCGGTGCGGGCGGCGGTGTCCCTCCCGTGTGGACCGTCCAGTGTGGAGTGGCCGATCGATCTGCAATACGCGCGGCACGACGTGGTGGCTCGTGCTCCGGAGGTGCCGGCGCCGGTGCCGCCGCCGGACGAGGACGCGCTGGCCCGGGCCGCCGAGTTGATCGCCTCGGCGCGGCGCCCGGTGATCTGGGCCGGCGGCGGCGCGGTGGACGCGCGGGACGAGGTGCGGGAGCTGGCCGAGCGGCTGCAGGCGCCGGTGTTCACGAGCAACTCCGGGCGGGGCACGCTGCCCGAGGACCACCCGCTGGTGGTCGGCAACTTCGCCACTGCCGCGGAGGACCTGCTGGCCGGGGCGGATCTACTGATCTCGGTCGGGACGCACTTCCGGTCCAACGAGACCAAGCACTACCACCTGGCGCTGCCCGCGCGGCACATCCAGATCGACGTCGACCCCGCCGCCCTGGGCCGGGTGCACCCGGCGACGGTCGGGATCGCCGGGGAGGCCGCGGTGGTGCTCCGGCGGCTGCAGGGCGGGTCCGGCGATCCGGAGTGGCGGGCGCGGGCGGTGGCGACGCGGTCCGCCGTGCGGTCGCGGCTGCGCGAGGCGATCGGCCCGTACGGAGAGATCTGCGACGCGATGCGCGCGGGGTTGCCGCGGGAGTCGGTGATCGCCCGGGACGTGACGATCCCGTCCAGCCAGTGGGGCAACCGGCTGCTGGACATCTTCGACCCGCGGACCAACCTGTTCCCGGTCGGCGGCGGGATCGGGCAGGGCCTGGCGACGGGCATCGGGGCGGCGCTGTCCGGCCGCGACGCACCGACGCTGGTGATGGTGGGCGACGGCGGGCTGGCCGTGCACTTGGGCGAGCTGGGCACGCTGACGCAGGAGAAGCCGTGGCTGGTGCTGGTGGTCTTCAACGACGGCGGGTACGGGGTGCTGCGGAACATGCAGGACCACCACGGCGGTGCGCGGGCCGGGGTGGACCTGTACACGCCGGACTTCTCGCGGCTGGCGCAGTCGCTGGACCTGCCGTACCAGCTGGTGAGCAAGCCGTCGCTGTTCGCGGAGGCGCTGGAGAAGGCGGTCGCGCAGCACGGCCCGTCCGTGATCGAGGTCGACGTGACCGCGCTGGACCCGGCGCCGCGCCCGTTCGTCCCGCCGGTGCCCGTCCCCCGGGAGGACTGATGACCGTCCCGATGGGGCCGCCGAGGCGACCAATCGAGCGGAATGCCCCCGCGGCCACGCGCTCCACCCCCGCCGACGGCGGCCCGCGGCACGGCCCCGCGCCGGCCGGCCGCGCCCCCGACCGCACTCGCATCCCCGGGACGGCGGCCTCACCGCCCCCGCGCCGGGTCATCGCCAAGGGCGCTGCCCCCACCCGCGCACGGCACACGGCACCACCCACGACCCCCGACCCAGCCCCACGCCAAGCCACCACCAAGCGCCCTGTCCCCACCCCCACCCGCGCACGGCACACCCCACCACCCACGACCCGCGACCGAGCCCCACGCGAGGCCACCACCGAACCCCACCCCGACGGGGCGCGGCCCGCAGCCCCCGGCCCGGTCCCCTGCCCCCCGGCCGCAACCCCACTCCCGGTCCCAGCCCTGGAGCGCCCATGACCGTCCCGGCGACCAGCCACCACCACGGACACGCCCCTGCCAACCGGCGCCGTCGCGTCCTCAAGACCGCGGCTCCCCTGCTCGTGCGCTACCCCGCCGCGGACGTGCGCGCCGCCGTCGTCGTCCTGCACGACGAGCGTGGGCTCACCGCCGAAGCCGAGGACGCCTGCCGAGTGCTCGCCGAGTGCGGCTACCTCGCCGTCGCGCCGCTGTTTTACTACGACACCGGCGGGCGGGTCTTCCCGCGCGGCAACTTCGCCGCCCTCGAGCCCGACGACCTCGCCGCCGACGTGGCCGGCGCGCTGGACCACCTGAGCCGCCGGGCGGGGGTTCCGGCGAGCGCCTTCATCGGGCTCGGCCAGGGCGCCCACCTCGCCGCCTGGGCCGCCGCCGCGCACGGGCTGCCCGCCGCCGGCGTCGGCCCGCGCGAGGGGCCCTGGCCGGACCTCCCCGAGCTGCCGGTGCTCGCCGCGAACCTGGGCGGGTCCTGGCTGTCCCTGGGTGACGAAGCCGACGCCTGGGACGAAGCAGTGCGATTCCTCGATTCAGCCCGCACACTATTGCCCGACGAGGAGACCGAATGAGCATCGACGCCACACCCGCAATGACGCAGGGTGACATCGCCGCGCGGCTGGAACGGCTGCCGATGTCGCGCTGGCAGATCAGCGTCCGCCTGCTGATCGGCATCGTGACCTTCTTCGAGGCGTTCGACCAGCTGCTGATCGCCTACACGCTGCCGGTGCTCTCCCGCGAGTGGGGCCTGTCGGCGGCCACCAGCACCGCGGCGCTGACCATCGGCTCGATCGGGATGCTGGTCGGCGCGCTGGTCTCCGGCTGGGCCGCCGACCGGATCGGCCGGGTCCGGGTCATCGCGATCTGCGTCGCGGTCAGCGCACTGTGCAGCGCAGGCATGGCGGCCTGCGACTCGCTCACCCCGTTCCTCGTCCTGCGGTTCGTGCAGGGCCTCGCGATCGGCGGTGAGGTGCCGACCGCGGCCGCCTACATCAGCGAGATCACCCGCGCCCACAAGCGCGGCCGGTTCGTGCTGCTCTACGAGGTGGTGTTCCCCGCCGGCCTGGCGGTGAGCGCGCTGGTCGCGGCATGGCTGATCCCGCTGTGGGGCTGGCGCTCGCTGTACCTGCTGGCCGCCGTCCCCGGCCTGATGGCGTTCGTGATCCTGCGCAAGGTGCCGGAGTCGCCGCGCTGGCTCGCCTCCCGGGGGAAGTACGACAAGGCCGCCGCGGCGATGGCGACGATGGAGACGAAGGTCCAGCGCGCCACCGGCGAGCCGCTGCCCGCGCCCGCCGCCGCGGTTCCGGTCACCGCCCCGCAGCAGCGCGGCAACGCCCTGCGCGACCTGTTCGCCGGCCGCTACCGCCGCCGAACGCTGACGGTGTGGACGATCTGGTTCGTCGGCTACCTCGCCAACTACGGCATCACGTCGTGGCTGCCGACCATCTACCGCGGCGTGTTCCACCTGCCGCTGGGCCAGGCGCTCTGGTACAGCACCGCGACCTCGGCGGCCGGCCTGGTCGGCTGCGTGCTGGCGGCGCTGGTGATCGACCGGATCGGGCGCCGGGTGGTGCTGGCCGCCGGGCTCGGCGCGACCACCGCGATGCTGGTGGTGCTGGGCGCGCTCGGCGCCGGGTCGCCGGTGCAGCTGCTGGTGTGGTCGTCGCTGGCGGCCGTGTTCAACTTCGCCGTGAACATCAGCCTGTACCTGTACACGCCCGAGCTGTACCCGACGCGCAGCCGCGCGCTGGGCTGCAGCCTCGGCGGCGTGATGAACCGGCTGGGCCTGATCCTCGGGCCGATCCTGGTCGGCGCGGTCTACGCCGGCGGCACCGCGCTGGGCTCGGTGTTCCTGCTGATCAGCGGGATCACACTGGTCGGCGCGATCGTGGCCGCGGTGTTCGCCGAGGAGACCCGCGGTCGCACGCTGGAGGAGATCGCGCCCTGACTGGCGATGGGGTGCCGGGTTCGCCCGGCACCCCGCCGCGGCGCGGTTTTCACGCTAGGTTCGGCCCATGGCCAAGGGCGAGGCGGTGGAGCTGGAGGCCGGGAACCACACGGTGCGGATCTCGAACCCGCAGCGGGTCTACTTCCCGGCGCGGGGCGAGACGAAGCTGGACCTGGCGCGGTACTACCTGTCCGTCGGCGACGGGATCGTGCGCGCGCTGCGGGAGCGGCCGTGCATGCTGCACCGGTTCCCGTCCGGGGTGAGCGGCGACAAGGTGCACCAGAAACGCGTGCCGGCCGGGGCGCCGCCGTGGCTGGAGACGGTGCGCGTGCACTTCCCGCGCTACAACCGGCACGCCGACGAGTTGTGCGTGACCGAGGTGGCGCACGTGATCTGGGCGGTGCAGATGAGCACCGTGGAGTTCCACCCGTGGAACTCGCGGCGCGCCGACACCGAGAAGCCCGACGAGTGGCGCATCGACCTCGACCCCGGCCCGGAGGCCGACTTCGCGCGGGTGCGGCGGGTGGCGCACGTCGCGCACGAGGTGCTCGACGAGCTGGGCGCGACCGGGTGGCCCAAGACGTCCGGCGGCAGCGGCCTGCACATCTACGTGCGGATCGAGCCGCGGTGGGGGTTCAGCGAGGTGCGGCGGGCGGCGCTGGCGTTCGCGCGTGAGGTGGAGCGCCGCGCGCCCGACGACGTGACGACGACGTGGTGGCGCAAGGACCGCGACCCGGCGCTGGTGTTCGTCGACTACAACCAGAACGCTCGCGACCACACGATCGCGAGCGCGTACTCGGTGCGGGGCGTGCCCGAGGCGACGGTGTCGACGCCGATCGCGTGGGACGAGGTGGACGACGTCGAACCGGGCGACTGCACGATCGCGACGGTCCCCGCCCGGTTCGCGAAGCTCGGCGACCTGCACGCCGGCATCGACGACACCGCCTACTCGCTGGAGACGCTGCTGGAGTGGGCGGACCGCGACGGGCTGGAGTGACCGCGGTCGGCACGCGGGTTCTTCGCGGCGGTTCGGCGCGGAAGCCCGCGACAGCCTCGGACTGACCGCAACCGGACAAGCGAACGCCTCCGCACCAGCCCACGCCGCACCACCACCGCCGCGCCACCAGCCGCCCCAGCCGGGCCTGACCGCAACCGGACAGGCGGTACGCCCACCCCCCAGCACCCGGTACAAATCTGGGGAGCGAGAGGGGCGCAGGATGAACAACCGGGCACTGGCCGCGCGTGCCGAGGCCGCCGGGCTGGGGCGGCTGGTCCGCGTGCACCGGCCGTTCCGGGAACCGGTCGCGGGCGCGATGCTCGCCGGCATCGGCGTCGTCCCGGCCGGGATCGCCGCCTTCTACCTCGTCCTCAACGACTCGCCGGCCTGGCGGTGGGTCGTCCTCGGCTACGCGGCGCTGCTGTGGGCGACGGCGGCCTGGTCGTGGTGGGGCCCGGTGCCCGGCGGCCGGTGCTGGTTCGCCTCCGCCGAGCGCGGCCTCCTGATCTGGCCGCAGGGCGAGGAGCCGGTGGCCGTGCGGTGGGAGCGGCTCGCCGCCGACGGGACGGAACTCGTCTGGGACACCGGCTCGCGGCGGGTCGGGACCGTGTGGGCCCGCACCGAACTGCTGCGCACCGCCCGGACCGGGCGCCCGTACCCGCCCGCGCGAACGCCCCGGCTCGCCATCGCCGCTCTGTCCGTGGCGCTGTCGGCCGTGGTCGTGTGGTTCACCGCGGTGCCGCTGGCGCTGGAACTCGCCTTCGGTGAGCAGCCGAGGGAGATCACCGACCTGGCCCGCCTGTGCACGGGCGGCGCGCCGTTCGGCCAGGCGCCCGCCTACACCGGCCCCGGCCCGCACGCCGTGGCCGTGTACGAGGGCTCCGGCTTCCCCGAGTACCTGCAGGGTTTCGCGGAGACGGACGAGAACTGGCCGCCCGCCGACGAGGTGCAGCTGGTCGGGTGCAGCCGCCTGATCGGCCAGGCCCAGCCGGCCGCGATCCGCACGTGCGAGTACGAGGACGGCTCCTCCCTGGTCACCTACCAGGGCCGCTGGGCGGTCACGGTGTTCGAGGCGCGCACCGGCCGCCGGGTCGCGGAGTTCACCGTCGACGGCGCCCCCTCCCGGAGTGACTGCCAGCCCACCATCCTCGTGCCCTCCGGCAGCCGGGGCAACGACGACACCGACTACTCGGCCCCCGAGGACGCCGCCTTCGCCGCGCACCTGACTCCGCTGGTGCACGCCGAATAAGGATCGCCCGGCCGGGTAATCCAAGCGCTCACCGACCGGAAGGACCGGAGATGAGCACCGACGACAAGGCCCAGAACAAGGCCGAAGAGCTCAAGGGCAAGGCGAAGGAAGGCCTGGGCAAGGCCACCGGCAACGAGCAGTGGGAAGCCGAGGGCAAGGGCGACCAGGGCAAGGCCGACGTCAAGCAGGCGGGCGAGAAGGTCAAGGACGCGGCGAAGGACGTGTTCGACCGCTGACCTCGGTGGCACCCGCCACAACCGGCTGTACGCATGGCGGCCGATGAGTTCAGCATGCGTACATGAGACTCGACGAGGAGATCCGCGCGCCACGGTTCGAGCGTCCGCCGAAACCGGTCGCCGGGCCGCGGCGCGTGCGCCGGGACTTCACCGGCACCACCCTGACCAACGGCGTGATCGGCCTGGTGTTCTCCGCGACCGGGCCGATCGCGGTCATCCTCGCGGTCGGGGTGCAGGGCGGCCTGACCCCGGCGCAGCTCGCGTCGTGGATCTTCGGCGTGTTCTTCCTCAACGGCATCCTCACGGTGCTCGCGTCGTGGCTGTACCGGCGGCCGCTGGCGTTCTTCTGGACCATCCCCGGCACGGTCGTCGTCGGCGGGTCGCTGACCCACCTGACCTGGCCCGAGGTGCTGGGCGCGTTCGTGGTCACCGCGCTGCTGATCCTGGTGATCGGCCTGACCGGCTGGGTCCGCGCGGTGATGGCGGCGCTGCCGATGCCGATCGTCATGGCCATGGTCGCCGGGGTGTTCCTGAAGTTCGGGCTCGACCTGGTGACCGCACTCGGCGTGGACCCGGTCGTCGCGGTCCCGATGGTCGTGGTGTTCGTGCTGCTCAGCGCCCTGCCCGCGGCCGGGCGGCGGCTGCCGCCGATCCTCGGGGCGTTGCTGGCGGGCGCGGTCGCCGTGGCGGTGTCGGGCCGCTTCACCCTCGCCGGTTCCGGCTGGCTCGCCGAGCCGTTGCTGCAGGCGCCCCGGTTCACTTGGCCCGCGCTGCTGGAACTGGTCGTGCCGCTGGCCGTGACGGTCCTGGTGGTGCAGAACGGCCAGGGCGTCGCCGTCCTGAAGCAGGCCGGGCACGAGCCGCCCACCAACGTCGTGACCGTCCTGTGTGGACTTTGGTCGCTGCCGGCCGCGGCGGTGGGCGCGGTGTCGACGTGCCTGACCGGGCCGACGAACGCGCTGCTGGTCGCCTCGGGCGAGCGGGACCGCCAGTACACGGCGGCCGTCGTGTGCGGGGCGGGAGCGGTGGTGACCGGCCTGTTCGCGCCGGCCTTCGTGCGCCTGATGCTGGCGACGCCGCCCGCGTTCATCGCGGTCCTGGGCGGGCTGGCGATGCTGCGGGCGTTGCAGAGCGCGTTCGTCACGGCCTTCCGCACCCGCTTCACGCTCGGCGCGCTGGTGGCGTTCCTGGTGACCGTGTCCGGCGTGCAGCCGTTGAACATCAGCTCCGCGTTCTGGGGCCTGGTCGCCGGGCTGGCGGTGTCGTTCCTGCTGGAGCGCGGCGACTTCCGCTCATGACCGCCGCCGGGCGGCCAGCTCCGCGCGCGAGCGGATGCCGAGCTTGGCGTAGATCCGGGTCAGGTGGTACTGCACCGTCTTGGTGGACAGGAACAACTCGGCCGCGACCTCCCGGTTGGACAGTCCGCTCGCGACCAGCTGGGACACCGCCTCCTCCTGCGGGGTCAGCTCGTCGAACCCGCGGCCGCGCGGCACGTGCACGCCACCGGCCTTCAGCTCGCGGTCGCAGCGGGCCACGTACGTCGAGGCGCCCAGCGCGGCGAACGCGTCCCGCGCGGTGCTGATCACCGCGTCGGCCTCGCGGCGCTTGCCGGCCCGGCGCAGGATCTGCCCGTAGGCGAAGTTCACGCGCGCCAGGTCGTAGCGCAACGGCAGGTCCTCCAACAGTTCCAGCGCCTCGTCGAACGCCGCCCGCGCCCCGTCGACGTCGCCCTGCGTGCCGAGCAGCCGTCCCCGCGCCGCAGCGAGCCGGGCGCGGGCCGAGACGCGCCCGCGTTCCGCGGCGAGGCGTTCGTGTGGCGCCAGGAACGCGTCCGCGTCCGCGGTCTTGCCCTCCAGCACCAGCGCGTGCGCGTACATGTCCGCCCACGGCCACAACCCCGGTTCGTCGATGCTGCCGCCCGCCCACGGCATCGTCAGCGGCCGCAACGCCCGCAGCACCCCGGCCGCGTCCGCGCGCGCCTCCGCGACGTGCGCCCGCGCCAGGCAGGACGGCACCCGCATGATC
This sequence comes from Amycolatopsis sp. NPDC006125, assembly GCF_040614195.1. Taxonomy (NCBI): domain Bacteria; kingdom Bacillati; phylum Actinomycetota; class Actinomycetes; order Pseudonocardiales; family Pseudonocardiaceae; genus Amycolatopsis; species Amycolatopsis sp. NPDC006125. Next base: position 112,656 of record NZ_JBEXTZ010000005.1, on the reverse strand, counting down.
TCGTAGTCCTGCGGCCCGGCGTCGGCACGGCGCAACGCCTCCTCGGCGCGTTCCCAATCGCCCCGCAGCGCGTGCACCGCGACCGCCGTCCACGCCAGCAGCGGTCCGGCCAGCACGATCCCGGAGCGGTCCAGCAACGGCTCTGCCTCCGCGACCGTGCGCAGCGCGTCGTCCCACTCCCCCGTCAGGAACTGCGCCCGCGCCAGCCAGCCGCGCGCCCACAGGGAAATCCGGGTCGAACCGCCGAGGAACGTCGTGGGCACCGAGATCTCCAGGTCCACCCGCGCCTCGTCGATCGCGTCGACCATGAGGTTCAGCCAGCCGCGGCCCATCTGGATGCGCTGCGCCTGCGCGCCGTGCTGCACGCGTTCGGCCAGCTCCGCGTACCCGGCGAGCGCCTCGTCCGGCCGCCCGCTGCCGGCCAGGCCGAGCCCGCGGATCGCCGCCGCCTCCACTGCCGCCGGGGCGTCGGCGGGCACCAGCGAGATCGCCCGGTCCGCCCACCGCACCAGGTCCTCGGCGCGACACCGCGACAGCGAATGCAGCACGTAGCGCTGGCAGATCAGCGCCGCGACGTCCGGCTCCCGGCCGGTGTTGACCAGCCCCCAGGCCCGGCCCAGCCGGGTTTCCGCCTCGGCGGCGCGGCCGCGCACGATCGCCAGGTAGCCCAGGACGGCGTTGCGCAGCGGTGTTTCCCGCAGGCTCTCCACCTCCGGCATCAGCGCCGCGGCGGCGAAGGCGTCCCCGGCGCCGATCAGCGCGTCCACCGCGCGGGTGAGGCGGCTTTCCCGCTTCAGCCGGTCGTCGGTGAGGCGGCTGGCGTCGGACAGCAGCGAGGCCGCCACGCCCCACGCGCCCTCGGCGGCCCGTTCCGCGGCCAGCTCGTCGAGCCGGTCGGCGACGGCCGCGTCCGGCACCGGGGACGCGGCGACCAGCAGGTGCATGCGGCGGACCGGGTCCTCGATGAGGTCCGCGGCCCGGCGGTGGGCGTCCGCGGCGGCGGCCGGGCCCATCGCGGCGAGCACCGCGGCCCGCACCATCGGGTCCGGCGGCCCGGCTTCGGTGAGGCCGTGCGGGGCGAACTCGGCCAGCCCCGCGGCGCACGCCTCGTCGAGCAGGGGCAGCACGTCGCCGTCGACCCCGGCCAGCGACGCCGCGTCCCGCACCGCGGTGCCCGGTCCGAGGACCGCGACGGCCTCGACGAGCCGGCGCGCCTCGGGCGAGCAGGACGCCAGACCCTCGCGCACGCGCGCGGCGACGGCGGCGGGCGCGGGCAAGTCCGGGTCGAACCGCGCCCACGTCGACCGCGGCACCTCGGCGAGCAACTGCACGACGTGGCGCGGGATGCCGCCGGTGTGCCGCCAGAGCCGCTCGGCCATCGACGGGTGCAGCAGAATTCCGTGCGCGGCGGCCAGTTCGCCGGTCTCCGGCGCGGTGAGCGGTTCCAGGCGCACCGTCGTGGTGGCGGCCCGGTGCAGCAGTTCGAGCGCCGCCGCGGGTACCCGGTGGTCGCCGCTCACGCAGGTGGCGACGACGAGCGGCCGGGCGTCGCGGTCGTGCCGGACCGTGGAAACCAGCGTGCGCAACGACTCCAGGTCCGCCCACTGCGCATCGTCCACAATCACCACACCGTCGGCACCGCCGAGCTGGGCGAGCACGCCACCGGCGCGGCCGGTCTCCCACGGCGCCCCGGCCGCGCGCCGCACGCCGTCGCAGCGGGCGGCGAACTCGTCGGCCAGCGCCGTCCTCCCCACCCCGGCCGGGCCGGTGACCAGCACGAACGCCGGCGCCGCCACGCTCTCCAGTGCGGCGAGCGCGGCGGCGCGGGCGATCAGCTGCGGGCGACGGTGGACCACATGGTCACTCTAGGCGGGCTCCGGCGCGACGGCGGCCACCGGAACCTCGGCGTGCTGCGCCCGCGGCACGAGCGCGGTGACCAGCGCCGCGGCGAGCGCCACCCCGGCGAAGATGTAGAACGCCGTGGTCCCGCCGAGCCCGGCGCCGACCAGCAGGCCGCCGATCACCGGGCCCACGATCCCGCCGAGCCGTCCGAAGCCGGCGCACCACGCCACGCCCGCGGCCCGCGCCCGCGTCGGGTAGTAGTTGGACACCAGCCCGTAGATCAGCACCTGGGTGCCGATGGTGCCGACCCCGGCCACGGCGACCGCGAGCAGCAGCGCGCCCAGCGGCAGGTCCAGCGGCAGCAGCGCGAGCGTGAGTGCGGCGAGCACGAACGTGGTGACCACGACCCGCTTCGCGCCGGCCCGGTCCGCCCACAGCGACGCCAGCATGCCGCCGATGATCGCGCCGAGGTTGAGGACCAGCAGGAAGGTCAGCGAGTAGCTCTTGCCGTACCCGTTGTCCGCCATGATCTTCGGCAGCCACGTGTTCAGCCCGTAGGTCAGCAGCAGCCCGGCGAAGCTCATCAGCCCGAGCAGGGCGGTCGGCCAGGCCAGCGCGCGGGTCGCCAGCGCCGGGAATCCCACGCGGTCGGTCACCGGCGGCTCGGCGACCAGCGGCACCCCGGTCCGCTCCGACACCGCCCGTGCCTCGGCCACCCGGCCGCGGGCGGCGAGCCACTTCGCCGACTCCGGCAGCTTGACGACCGCCAGCGGCAGGACCAGCACGATCGGCAGCGCGCCGACCCAGAACAGCCCGCGCCAGCCGACGGCGTCGGCCAGCACGATCGCCAGCAGCGACGCGAGCACGCCACCGGCGGGGACTCCGCTGTAGACGATCGCGTTGAGCCGGTTGCGCCGCCCGGCGGGCGCGAATTCGGCCACCAGCGCGCCCACCGTCGCCACGAGCGCGCCCACGCCGATGCCGGTGAAGAACCGGCCGAAGCCGAACGCGGTGACGTTCTGGGTCAGGGCGGTCAGCCCCATGCCGATCGAGAACCAGGCCAGGTTGACCAGCATGATCTTGCGGCGGCCGATCCAGTCGCCGAGGCTGCCCGCGGCCAGCGCCCCGACGAGCACGCCGATCAGGGCGTAGCTGCCCAGCGCCCCGGCCTGGCCCGCGCTGATGTGGCCGAGTTGGGAGGGATCGGCGAGCAGGGTGGGCAGAACGGTGCCGTAGACGACCAGGTCGTACCCGTCGAAGACGAGGGCGATCGTCGACAGGGCGACCACCCAGGACACGGTGCGCCGGCGCTTCGTTGCGTCGGTGTCGGACATGATGGCTCCCGGTGTGGGGTGGGGAGGGCAACGGCGGCCCCGGGCGGGGCGGCCGGGTTCAGCCGAGGTCGCCCCCGGCCACCGGCAGGACGGTGCCGGTGATGTAGGAGGCCTCGTCGGAGGCCAGGAACGTGATCGCGGCGGCCTGCTCGTCGAGCGTGCCGTAGCGCTTCATCAGCGAGGAGTTCACGGTCTGGTCGATGTGCGCCTGGAACCAGGCGCGCTCCTGCTCGGTTTCCAGCGCCGATCCGCCGCGGCTGATGCGGCGGGGCGGCGCCTCGGTGCCGCCGGGCGCGGTCGCGACCACCCGGATCCCGGCGTCGGCGTACTCCAGCGCGAGCGAGGCCGTGATGGCGTTGATGCCGCCCTTGGCCGCCGAGTACGGGATGCGGTGGATGCCGCGGGTGGCGGCCGAGGAGACGTTGACGATCACGCCCTGCCCCCGCGCGGCCATCGACGGCAACGCGGCCCGGCACGAGTACAGGGTGGTCATCAGCGACCGGCGGATCTCGGCGTCGATCTCGTCCGGGGTGAACTCGGTGAACGGCTTGAACCAGATCGCACCGCCGACGTTGTTGACCAGCACGTCGATGCGCCCGTACCGGGCCAGCGCCGCCTCGGCCACCGCCTGCGCGCCCGCCCAGGTCTCCAGGTCGGACAGCACCGGCAGCGCCTCGCCCGTCAGCTCGTCCGCCACGTCCTTCACCAGGTCGGCGCGGTCGGCGAGGACGACCGTGCCGCCCTCCGCGCTGATCCGCCGCGCCACCCGCTCCCCGATGCCCTGCGCGGCGCCGGTGACCACGACGACCTTGCCGTCGAACCGGCCGGGGCTGACGAACCGCGGCCGCCGCGCGGCATTCTTGTCGTCCATCGCGCGGCGCATTGTGGTCTTCGAGCGTTCGGCGTGCTCGGCGACCAGGCGGCGCGCGGCAGTCCGGTCCCCCGCCTCGAACGCGGCCACGATGTCCAGGTGATCCTGCGTGCAACGGGGGTGGCACCAGGTGGCGTCGCGCAGGGTTTCGGTCATGTGCCCCTTGACGCCGAGCGCGTGGTAGGCCTGCAGGAGGTGCTCGTTGCCGGTCAGGGTGAACAAGTAGTCGTGGAAGGCCGCGTTGGTTTCGGTGTAGGCGGCGGCGTCGAGGAACCGGTCGCCGTCCACATAGGGCACAGTGGCCTCGGCGAGCAGGCGGTACCCGGCGAGCTGCTGCGAGGACAGGCGGCCGATCGTGATCTCCACCGCGCCCAGCTCCAGGGCCTGGCGCGCCTCGAACACGGCGTCCGACTCGTGCACCGACGGGTGCTCCTCGCCGATCTCGTACCGCCCGGGTTCGGTGAGCGGGGCGATTTCGGCCTGCGGCAGCATCTCCTGCCCGGCGATGGCGCGGGAGGCCGTTGGCCGCACTGGCTCACCGGGGTCGAGCGTGCCGCCGGTGCCGCCGGGCCAGATGACCTGCCCGGCGATGGCCCGCCGGGCCTGGCCTTCGTCGGGGATCGCGCCGCCGCGCAGCGGCGCGAGCTCGGCGCGCGGGAAGATCGCCTGCCCGGCGACGGTCCGGCTCGCCCCCGCGCGCTCCGGCGAAGGGGACGCGGATACCGGAACGGCGGGGGCTTCCGGCGCCGGGGGCGCCGGGGTCTGGACGGCGGCGGTGCGTGGCGGGGCGGTGGCCGCAGTCACGGCAGCGGCCGGTGCGGCGCCCGCCACGTCGGCACCACCCACCGGGGCGGCCGTCGTCTCCCCCGTGGGGGCGGAGAGCGCGAACTTCTCGTAGTAGAAGCCCGTCGGCTGCACACCGGCGTCGGTGAAGTGCTTGCGCACCGCCTCGACCATCGGCGGCGGGCCGCACAGGTACACGGCGACGTCGCCGCCGTGCAGGTGCTCGTCGCGGATCAGGCTGGTCACATAACCCTTGTTCGGGGCGCTGGAGTCCGGATCGGCGACGCAGTAGTCCCACGTCAGCCCCTCCACCTCCGCGGCCAGCGAGGCGAGCGTGTCCAGCTCGACCAGGTCGTCGTCGGTGCTGACGCCGTACACCAGGTGCGCCGGCCGCGACGACCCGCAGGCCCGCATCGCCCGCAGGATCGACAGGATCGGCGCCAGCCCGGTGCCGCCGGCCAGCAACAGCACCGGACGGCCGGTCTCGCGCAGGAAGAAGCTGCCGTTCGGGCCGGTGAAGCGCAGCTCGTCGCCGGGTGCGGCCCGCTCGGTCAGGTAGTCCGACATGAGGCCGCCCGGCGTGAGCTTCACCAGGAACGTCAGCTCCTTGTCGTCCGGCGCGTTGCTGAACGAGTACGAGCGCGTCTGGCCGGTGCCGGGGACCTCGATGTTGACGTACTGGCCGGGCAGGAACGCGAGCTTGTCGCGGTCCGGCGTCTCCAGCGTGAGCGCGACCGTGGTGGGCGACAACCGGTCCAGCGCGGTCAGCGTCGCCGGGTAGGTCGCCGCCTGGGTTTTCGCGACCGCTGACGTGCTGGCGATCTGCAGCACCAGGTCGGAGCGCGGCTTCATGCTGCACGGCAGCACGTAACCCCGGGACGCCTCGTCCGGGGACAACGCGTCGTCGATGTAGGTGCCGTCGTCGTAGTCGCCGGATTCGCAGAACGCCTTGCACGTCCCGCACGCCCCGTCGCGGCAGTCCAGCGGGATGTTGATGCGCTGCCGGTAGGACGCGTCGGCGACGGTTTGGTCCGGCTCGCACTTGATGAAGCGGGTGACACCGTCCTCGAAGGACAGTGCGACCTGGAAAGCCATGACGCCTCCCTCAGATGTGGTAGACGTCGACGACGTGGTGGATGTAGTCGTTCTTGAGGATGACGGTCTTGCGGCGGATCAGGGGTGACTCGCCGGAGAAGTCGATCGTGTAGAACGACGTGCCGTAGTACGGGTCGACGGTCTTGTAGCGGAAGTACATGGTGTGCCAGTTGAACCGCACGTCCACGATGTCGCCGCGGCGCTCGATCAGCTCCACGTTCGTGATGTTGTGGCTGGTGCGCGGCTCCGGGATCGACGTGGCGCTGGAGCGCTCGGTGCGGATCCGGAACACCCGGTCCTCCAGCCCGCCCTTGTTCGGGTAGTAGATGAGCGAGATCTGGCTCTGCGGGTCCTCGGTCAGCAGGTCGTCGTCGCCCCAGGAGGGCATCCAGAACACCACGTCGTCGGCGTAGCAGTCGAGCCACTTCTCGAACTCGCGGTCGTCGAGGTAGCGCGCCTCGCGGTAGAGGAACTGCTCGATGTCGGTCTGCGTGATGGTCTTGGTCGCGCTGGTCATTCCGCCACTCCGATCGCCTTGCGGAGGGTGTCCCGCCAGTAGCCGTGCTGCACCGGGTACAGGCCCTCGTCCTCGTTCTTCTGCCCCGCCGAGATGACGCCCTTCATGTCCAGCGCCAGCGCGACCTCGTCCGGGCCGGTGAGCCAGTGCTCGGCACCGCGGCTCATGTCGTTCCACGGCGCCGCGGTGGCGCGGAAGGTGAGCTGGCAGGAGCGGAACTCCTCCAGGTCGTCCGGAGTGGCCATGCCGGAGGCGTTGAAGAAGTCCTCGTACTGCCGGATCCGCCAGGCGCGGGCCTGCGCGCTCTCCCCCTTCGGCGCGATGCAGTAGATCGTCACCTCGGTCTTGTCCGGCGCGATCGGCCGGAAGTGCCGGATCTGGGTGGAGAACTGGTCCATCAGGTACACGTTGGGGTACAGGCACAGGTTGCGCGACCCCTTGACCATGAACTCGCCCTTGGCGTCGCCGAACTGTTCCTTCAGCTCGTCCATCCGGTTCCACAGTGGACGGTCCTGCGGGTTGGCCGCCCACGTCCACAGGCACAGGTGCCCGTGCGGGAACGACCAGTAGCCGCCGCCGGACTTGCCCCAGCTGCCCGCGTCGAGGGTCTTGGTGTCGTTCTTGGACTCGCCGGTGTTGCGCCGGGCGGTGGTGGCCGCGTAGTTCCAGTGCGTCGCGGTGACGTGGTAACCGTCCGCGCCGTTTTCGGCCTGCACCTTCCAGTTGCCGTCGTAGGTGTAGGTGGACGAGCCGCGCAGCACCTCCAGCCCCTCCGGGGACTGGTCCACCAGCATGTCGATGATCTTCGTGGTGTCGCCGAGGTGCTCCTCCAGCGGCAGCACGTCGGCGTTGAGGCTGCCGAACAGGAACCCGCGGTAGCTGTCGAACCGGGCGACACGGGTCATGTCGTGCGAGCCGCCGGTGTTGAACGAGGGCGGGTAGCCGGCGCCGTCGGGGTCCTTGACCTTGAGCAGCTTGCCGTCGTTGCGGAAGGTCCAGCCGTGGAACGGGCAGGTCAGCGTCATCCGGTTGTCGGTCTTGCGGCGGCAGACCATCGCGCCCCGGTGCGCGCACGCGTTGATCAGGCAGTGCAGCTCGCCGCCGGAGTCACGCGTGATCACCACCGGCTGGCGTCCGATGTAGGTGGTGAAGTAGTCGCCCGGGTTCGGGATCTGGCTCTCGTGCGCCAGGTAGATCCAGTTGCCCTCGAAGATGTGCTTCATCTCGAGTTCGAAGATCTCCTCGTCGGTGAAGATCCGGCGGTTCGCCCGGTAGATCCCGGCGTCGCGGTCCTCCACGACGGCGTCGGCGAGCACCTCCGACACGTGGTCCAGGGTCTCGGTCATGGAAACCTCCAACGGCCTCAGCGGCACTGCTCGGCTTCGGTGTTCCCCCGACCATGACAAGCGGTGGCCCCAGTCACACCGGGCGATTACCTAGTCCTGACCCAGGGTGCTATTAATCGACAGCATCGATCAATCAAGACTGAATCGCTCCTTGTCTTGACTCAATATCCGTACCTACGGTGAATGAATCCACGACGACGAGGAGCGGGAAGGAGGCCGGCGATGGAGCTGCGTCACCTGCGGTACTTCACCGCCGTGGCCGAAACCTGCCACTTCGGGAAGGCCGCCGAGCGCCTGCACATGGCGCAGCCGGCCCTGTCGCACGCGATCCGGCAGCTGGAGGCCGAACTGGGCGCGCCCCTGTTCACGCGCACGACCCGGCAGGTCCGGCTCACCCCGGCGGGTGAGTTCCTGCTGGGTGAGGCGCAGCGGGTGCTGGACACGGTCGAGGACAGCGTCCGCGGGGTGCGCCGCATCGCCGACGGCCGCCTCGGCCTGGTGCGGGTCGGGTTCACCGGCACCTCGGCCTTCTCGCACCTGCCGCGCATCGCCCGCGCGGTCAAGCGGGACCTGCCCGGCGTCGCCGTCGAGGTGCACGCCGACCTGCTCACCCCGGCCCAGTGCGACGGGCTGCGCAACGGCGACCTGGACCTGGCCGTGCTGCGCCCGCCCGCGCAGGGCGAGGACATCGACCTGCACACGCTGGAGGTCGAGCCGCTGATCCTCGCCGTGCCCGCCGACCACCGGCTCGCGGTCGAGCCCGTCGTGTCGGTGGCCGACCTGCGCACCGAGGGGTTCATCAGCTACGCCGCCAAGGATTCCGTGGTCAACGACGCCGTCATGCGCAGCTGCCAGGCCGCCGGCTTCAGCCCGCACCGCGAGCACGAAGCGGCCGGCACGGCGGTGCTGCTCGCGCTGGTGGCCGGCGGGCTCGGCATCGCGGTGCTGCCCGCGTCGGCCCGCGCGCTGCCGCTGGCCGGGGTCGTGTTCCGCGACCTCGCCGACGCCGGCACGGTCGAGCTCGCGCTCGCCTGGCGCCGCGACAACGACTCCCCGCTCGTCCGGTCGGTCCTCGAGGTGCTCGAGGCCGCACTCGCCCCCCAACGACACGAGGTCAGCCGATGAAGATCACGCGGGTGGAGGCGATCCCGTTCGCCATCCCGTACCGCAAACCGCTCAAGTTCGCCTCCGGCGAGGTGCACGTGGCCGAGCACGTGCTGGTGCGGGTGCACACCGACGACGGGGTCGTCGGCGTGGCGGAGGCGCCGCCGCGGCCGTTCACCTACGGCGAGACGCAGGCCGGGATCATCGCGGTGATCGAAAAGATCTTCGCACCGCAGGTGGTCGGCCTGACCCTGCTCGAACGCGAGACGATGGCGTCCCGGCTGAGCCGCACTGTGGGCAACCCGGCCGCGAAGGCCGCCATCGACATGGCGGTGTGGGACGCGCTGGGCCGCACGCTGGACGTGCAGGTCACCGAGCTGCTCGGCGGCTACACCGACCGGATGCGCGTGTCGCACATGCTCGGGTTCGACGAGCCGGCCGCGATGGTCGCCGAGGCGCAGCGCATGCGCGACGAGCACGGCATCACCACGTTCAAGGTCAAGGTCGGGCGGCGCCCGGTCGCGCTGGACACCGCCGTCGTGCGGGCCCTGCGCGAGGGCATGGGCGACGACGTGGAGCTGTACGTCGACGGCAACCGGGGCTGGACCGCCTCGGAGTCGGCGATGGCGATGAAGGAGATGACCGACCTCGGCCTGCTGTTCGCCGAGGAGCTGTGCCCTGCCGACGACGTGCTGGGCCGCCGCTGGCTGGTGTCGCAGCTGGACGTGCCGTTCATCGCCGACGAGTCGGCCGTCACGCCGGCCGACGTGACCCGCGAGATCCTGGCCGGCTCGGCCACCGCGATCAGCATCAAGACCGCGCGGACCGGTTTCACCCACTCGCAGCGCGTGCACCACCTCGCCGAGGGGCTCGGGCTGGAAGTCGTGATGGGCAACCAGATCGACGGCCAGATCGGTTCCGCGTGCACTGTCGCGTTCGGAGCGTCCTACGCGCTCACGTCGCGGCGGGCCGGGGAGCTGTCCAACTTCCTCGACATGAGCGACGACCTGCTCACCGAAGCGCTGGAGATCCACGACGGCGAGCTGCACATCCGTCCCGGCGCCGGGCTCGGCATCGAGATCGACCCGGCCAAGCTCGACCGCTACCGCCAGGACCGCTGAACTCCCCCGGATATCAAGGAATCAAGGAGGATCCCATGACCGCCACCCACCACGCTCCCGCGGCCGCCGAGTCCGGCGCCAGTGCCACCGCGCGGTTCAAGAGCGACAAGTTCGCCGCCGTCGCCGACACCCCGAAGGAGCGGGTGTCGCTGCTGGCCCGCGAGGTGCTCTCGGCCGTGCACGAGACCATCCGCAAGCACAAGGTCACCTACGACGAGTACAACGCGCTGAAGGCGTGGCTGATCCAGGTCGGCGAGGACGGCGAGTGGCCGCTGTTCCTGGACGTGTGGGTCGAGCACGTGGTCGAGGAGGTCGCCACCTCGCACCGCAAGGGCAACAAGGGCACCATCGAGGGCCCGTATTACGTGCCCGGCGCGCCGGAGCAGGGCTCGCGCGGGTCGGTGCCGATGCGTGAGGGCGAGGGCGGCACGCCGCTGGTGTGGACGGGCCGCGTGACCTCCGTTGACGGCAGCCCGCTGAAGGACGCGAAGGTCGAACTGTGGCACGCCGACGCCGACGGGCTGTACTCGCAGTTCGCGCCCGGCATCCCGGAGTGGAACCTGCGCGGCACCTTCTCGGTCGAGGAGGACGGCTCGTTCGAGATCCACACCGTGCGGCCCGCGCCGTACCAGATCCCGACCGACGGCGCGTGCGGCAAGCTGATCGCGGCGGCGGGCTGGCACGCGTGGCGCCCGGCGCACCTGCACGTCAAGGTGTCCGCCCCGGGCCACGAGCTGCTGACCGCGCAGCTGTACTTCCCCGGCGACGAGCACAACGACGACGACATCGCCTCGGCGGTCAAGCCGGAACTGCTCCTGGACCCGAAGCCGTCCGACGGCGGCGAGACGGTGACCTACGACTTCGTGCTCGACCCGGCTTGATTCTTACTGGAGGACTCACCCATGTTGTTCCACGTCCGGATGGATGTGCGGCTGCCGTCCGATATGGACCCGTCGGTGCGGGCCGACATCGTGGCCCGGGAGAAGGCGTACAGCCAGAAGCTGCAACGGGAAGGGAAGTGGCCGCACCTGTGGCGCATCGTGGGTGAGTACTCGAACATCTCCATCTTCGACGTGGAGTCGAACGATGAACTGCACGAGTTGCTGTCGGGGTTGCCGTTGTTCCCGTACATGGACATTCGGGTGATGGCGTTGGCTACGCATCCGTCGAAGGTCCAGGACTGACCGTCACGCCCGGTGGGGCGCTCGTCAGCGCCCCACCACGTGTTCCGCCGCCGCGAGCACCGCTCCGTACTGCGTCGCCACCAGCTGCCGGATCGGGATCGTCCGGTACTCGCCGAGCAGCGCGTCTCCGGCGACCCACTCCGCGTGCCTCGCCGCGACCCGCTCCCTGGCCGCCCGCACCGCCGGCCGCGTGTTGCCCACCGCCAGCTCACCGTCCAGGGCCCGCAACAGAATTCCGCCGTAGCGCAACCGGAAACTGTGCGTCGCCTCGGCGAGGGACGACACCTCGGCCACCGTGGCCGGCCGGTCGGCCTCCGGGGACGTGCTGCGCGAACGCGCGCTGCGCGCTGCCGACGCCATCATTGTCGCGAAGGACCGGCTCGCCCGCCAGAACGGCGAGTCCGGCACCATCAGCGCCCCGGACACCGCCTCGATCGTGTCCACCATCAGCGACGACAGGTCCGCCAGCGCCCGGGCGTGCGCGGCCAGCGCCGACGCGTACCCGGTGCCCGCCGGGCCGTCGTCGTCCGCCGTGTCGGACGTCCAGTACGGCAGCTCGGTGACCAGCGTGAGCGCGCCGTACCGGCCGGCGTACGACGCCGTGTTGTCGCCCGCCGAACTCGTCCACGGCTCGCCGAGCCCGGTCAGGTAGTCGTAGGCCCGGCTGATCGACGTGCCCTGGAAGATCGCGTCGTCGAGCCGCGTGATGTAGGGCGCCTCCGGCTCGCCGCGGTCCAGCGGCAGCCCGACGTGCGCGGGCAGCGCCTGCAGCGCCCGGTGCAGCGGCGGCTCGGCGCGGTTGAGGTAGTAGTAGACGCCGCCCAGCTCGCTGTTGTGCAGCGAGCACACCAGATCCGGCCGGTCGGAGTCGATCAGCCGCATCAGCGCCTGTGTCTCCGGCAGCGCCGCGTCGAAGTAGGCGTCCTTGTAGTCCAGCGGGAACGTCCACTCCACCTGGTCCGGCCCGGCAGGCCGGTAGAAGTGCCGCGCGTAGTGCTCCCGCGTGAACGGGCCGGCCAGCCAGCCCTCGTTGAGCCGCAGCCCGTCCGGGTCGATGCACGCGATGATCCGCCACCGGTGCCGCAGCCGCGCCCGCAGCCCTGGGTCGGCGCACAACCGCGCGGCCAGGTGCAGCGCGGTGAGCCCGCCGATCGGCTCGTTGGGGTGCGGCAGCCCGAACACCAGCGCCGTCGGATCACCGGGCTCGCCGTCGATCGTCAGGCACAGCAGCGGCTCGCCGTGCCGGGAGGTGCCGACCCGCTGCAACGTCGTGATCTCCGGGTAGCCCGCCGCCAGCGTGCGCAACCCGCGTTCCAGTTCGTCGACGCCCGCGAACGCCGGGTAGTCCCCTACGTCGTCGATCTCCTTGACCAGCCATTCCGGCAGCGCCACGGGCCCCCTCCTCGTCCGTCGTTCCGTGCTCGGTCCAGTTCACCCGAATGTGTCGCGGCGGGCGAGGGCCGACCAGGCGAAACGAGTGGAGCGTCACGTGGTACCGAGGTCGCCGGCCACCTGGTCCAGCTTCGCGCGGATGCGGGCGACCGCGTCCGCGCCGAGCGGAAGCCGCAACGGCGCGTCCGCGGCCCCGGCCACCGCGACGATCGCCGCCGCCGCGTCGGCCGGGTCACCCGGCGGGTCACCGTCGTCGTCGGTGTAGTCGGGTGCGGCGTACGCGTCGATCTTCTGCGCGACCTGGGCCGACGCGCCGCTGAAACCCGTGTCGAACACCCCCGGCTCGACGATGGTCACCCGCACCCCGAACGGCGCCAGCTCTTCGCGCAGAGCTTCGTGCAGCGCCTCGACGGCGAACTTGCTCGCCGCGTACACCCCGAACCCGGCGCCGGCCGAGAAGCCGCCCATCGAGCTGATCGCCAGCAGGTGCCCACTCCGCTGGGCGCGCATCACCGGCAGCACGGCGCGGGTCACCGCCAGCACCCCGAACACGTTGGTGTCGAACAGGGTTCGCGCTTCCGCCGGTGACGTCTCCTCCACCGCGCCGAACAACCCGCGGCCCGCGTTGTTCACCAGGACGTCGATCCGGCCGAACCGCTCGACGGCGCGCTCGGTCGCCGCGCGGGCCGCCCCCTCGTCGGTGACGTCCAGCGGCAGCACGAGCAACCGCTCCCCGGTGAGCCCGACGCGCTCCGGACGCCGCGCGGTCGCGACCACGGCGTCCCCCGCGGCGAGCGCCTGCCGGGCGATCGCGGTGCCGAAACCACCGGACGCGCCCGTGATCAGCCAGGTCTTCATGGTATCCCCAGAAAGTAGACTGAGTTGATTTCTCGCCTCAGTATACCTTTGGCTCACCCCTGCTCGACGATGAGCTTCCTGGCCAGCCGAGCCGGACCGACCGGGACGGTGCCGGTGACCAGGTTGGTGGCGGCGTCCACGACGGTCACGGTGTCGGCCCCGTTGGCGGTCACGAGCCGGGGTGAGCGCGTGATCACCGTGACCGTGTTGTCGCTGTAGTTGGTGACGTGGACGCGCGACGGGCCGGCCGCGACGGCGAGCAGGTGGGTGGTGCGCGTGTCGTAGACCGTCAGGTTGCGCGAACCGGTGTTCGTGACGAACACCTTGATCCGCGGCGGGTACGCCACCGCGGGCACGGCGCGGCTGCGAGCAGAATCGCCGAGCAGGCGACGGCAACGGTTCGTGACCACCTGGGCACGGGGTCTCTCCCTCGAGATGTGCAGCACCGGATCGGACGCCGCCCACGCCGCACCTCGCCGGGAGTGGACGCGCGGGTGGCGGCGCCGCGCACCGAGCACGGCATCGGAGCGGCTGCGTCCCGGCCCGTCACCGAACCCACACCAAATCGGCTGCCCCGGCCCCCGCCGGGCGCGCAACCAACCCCACCTAACCCCGCTCCGCCTCCGCGATGCGTCGCGCGGCGGCCGCCTGCTCGAACGGCGTGTCGCCGTGCGCGCGGCGGTCCCCGAGGGTGGCGAACAGCTCCGCGACCGTCGCCGAGTCGTGGTGCGACGCGTGTTCGGCCAGATCCGGCGCCACCGACCCGAGGATCTGCCGGAACCGGATCTCCGCGAGCGGGCCGAGCCGGTCGTAGATCTGCACGAACACCCGCTGCGCCCGCGCCCGGTCCCAGCCCGCCGGCAGCAGTTCGGCGGGCAGGTCCGGGTCGGTCTCCGGGAAGTGCCGCCAGTCCACGCGCAGCTCGGTCCGCATCCGCAGCGCCTGCTTCGGCCCGATGAGCCCGTCGTCGAGGCTCTGCAGCATCGGCTCGTACCGGTCAGCGAACTCGCGGTACTCCTTCGCCAGCGGCTCCAGGTCGAACGCGGCGACCGGGCTGACCGGCCCGCCCGGCACCTCGGTCGACCGCAGCACGGTCGCTGTCGTGATCCCAAGCTCGCGCAGCACCTCCAGGGCCTGTCCGCCCAGGTCGTGCGGCGACACCCACACCCCGTCGTACAGCGCGGCGAAGCGCAGGACCCGCAGCCGCGAGCGCAGGTTGTTGCGCAGCGTCCGGTCCTGTTCGGGGACGGAGAACGCGACGACCGTCCAGCGGCCGTCCCACTTCGGGGCGGTCGAGCCGAACGTCAGCATGCGGTGCGTGCGCTCGACGATCACTTCCGACGTGCGCGGCGGGATCCCGTACGCGGTCGTCCGGCCCTGCCGGGACGCCGTGAGCAGCCCGCGCGCCGCGAGCCGCCGCATCGCCGCACGGGCGCCGTCGGCCGTGACGTCGAAGTCCGCCAGCAGCCGGACCAGCGCGGTCGCCGGCACGTGCTCGTCCCGCCAGTACCAGAAGTCACCCAGCAGCGACGTGAGCAGCAGCTGGGGTTCGGCGCCGTTCTGCGGGCGGGGCAACGCGTCCCCCGGTTTCTTCGCGGTCACCGGCCCAGTCTCGCACAGGTCTTGAAATAGGCGACAGCTCGTGCGACGCTCGTCCTCAACTTCGACAGCAACCCTCTCCGATCGCCTGGCAAGGCCCAACGCAGGGAGAAACACGCCATGCGCCTCACCCTCCGCCGTCCCCTCGTCCTCGCGGTGGCCGCCGTCCTGGCCGTCACCGGCTGCGGCCAGGCCTCGTCCGGCTCGGGTCCCGGCCCGGGCGCCGCCACCGTGCCCGCCCTGCACGACGCCCTGCCGCAGCAGGTCAAGGACTCCGGCGTGATCAGATTCGCCGGGGACTCGCACCCGCCGTACCGGACCGTCGGCGCCGACGGCACCAGTGTCACCGGCATCGACAAGGATTTCCAGGACGCGCTCGGCCGGGTCCTCGGCGTCCGCACCCAGACCGTGGTGGTCAGCAACCTCCCGGCCGCACTGCAGGGCATGCTCAGCGGCCGCTACGAGGCCTTCAACGGCCCGGTCAAGGCCACCGCCGAACGCGAGCAGCAGTTCGACTCGATCACCTGGATGACCACCCGCACCTCCTACGTCGTGCCCGCGGGCTCCACCGCCGGCATCAAGACGGTGGACGACCTGTGCGGCAAGCGGGTCGCGGTGGTCAGCGCGAGCATCGTCGAGGAGCAGCTGAACAAGCTCTCCCAGTACTGCACCGGCGCCGGCCGCGCGCCCACCACCACGATCGGCCTGGCCGACACCAACGCGACGATGCTGGCCGCCCAGTCCGGCCGCGCGGACGCCGCCGGGATGACCCAGGCCGCGGCCATCGACGTCACCACCGCGCAGAAGGGCGCCTTCACCTACGTCACGCAGACCGAGGCGCAGGGCGCGACCGCCGACAACCTCGCGCTGCTCGTGCCCAAGACCAGCGGCCTCGGCCCGGTGCTGCGCGACGCGTTCCAGGCCCTGTTCGACAGCGGTGAGTACCGCCAGATCATGCAGAAGTGGGGACTGACCGACGTGACGGTCGAGAAACCGCTGCTCAACGTCGCCACGTCCCGCTGACCACGGAGAACCCATGACAACCCTCACCGCGGCGCCGCCCGACGACGTCGCCACCGCGCGCCACCGGTTCCGGCCGTGGCGCTGGGTGGCCGGGATCGTCCTGGCGGTCGTCACCGCCCAGCTCGCCTGGTTCCTCATCGGCAACTCCCGCTTCCAGTGGGACGTCGTGGCCGAGTACCTGTTCGACCCGACCGTGCTCGCCGGGCTCGGCACCACCGTCCTGCTCGCGGTGGTGGCGATGGTGATCGGCTCGCTGGTCGGCGGGCTGCTCGCCGCGGCGCAGCTGAGCGACTTCGCGCCGCTGCGCTGGGCCGCTACCGTCTACATCGGAGTGTTCCGCGGCATCCCGCCGCTGGTGCAGCTGATCTTCTGGTTCAACCTGGCCTACCTGCTGCCGCGGCTGTCGATCGGCATCCCGTTCGGCCCGGTGTTTGCCTCCTGGGACGCCAACCTGGTGATCACTCCGCTCACCGCGGCGATCATCGGCCTGTCGCTGGTGGAATCCGCCTATCTGGCCGAAATCATCCGCGCCGGGCTGCTCGGGGTGGACAGCGGGCAGCGCGACGCGGCCAGGGCGATGGGTTTCACGCCCGGCCAGACGTTCGTGCGCGTGGTGCTGCCACAGGCGATGCGCACGATCATCCCGCCCGCGGGCAGCCAGTTCATCAGCGTGCTCAAGGGCACCGCGCTGGTGTCGGTGATCGCGATGGCCGACCTGCTGCACTCGGTCCAGGTCATCTACAACCGCACCTACCAGATCGTGCCGATGCTCATCGTCGCGTGCCTGTGGTACCTGGCGGTGGTCACGTTGCTGACGATCGGCCAGCGCCGCCTGGAACGGCACTTCAGCCGGGGACACGGGGTGCAGAAATGAGCGATCCGGTGCTGCGCGTGCGCAACGTGCGCAAGTCCTTCGGCGACCACACCGCGCTCGACGACGTCAGCCTGGACGTGCACGAGGGCGAGGTCGTGGTGGTGATCGGCCCGTCCGGGTCGGGCAAGTCGACGCTGGTGCGGTGCGTGCACCAGCTGGAGAGCATCGACGGCGGCGCGATCTACCTCGACGACGAGCTGCTCGGCTACGAGCGCCGCGGTTCCCGGCTGCGCCCGCTGCCCGAGCGGCGCGTCGCGGCCCAGCGGCGGCGGATGAGCATGGTGTTCCAGCAGTTCAACCTCCTCCCCCACATGACCGTGCTGCGCAACGTCACCGAAGCGCCGGTGCGCGTGCACGGCCGGGACCGCGCCGAGGCCAGGGCGGAGGCGCTGGAGCTGCTGGCGCAGGTCGGCCTGAGCGACCGCACCGGGCACTACCCGCGGCAGCTCTCCGGCGGCCAGCAGCAGCGCGTGGCGATCGCCCGCGCGGTCGCCACCCACCCGCGGATCACGCTGTTCGACGAGCCCACCAGCGCGCTCGACCCCGAGCTGGTCGGCGAGGTGCTCGGCGTGATGCGGGACCTCGCCGCGAACGGCATGACCATGGTCGTGGTGACCCACGAGATGGCCTTCGCCCGCGAGGTCGCCGACCGCTGCGTGTTCATGGAGGCGGGCCGGATCGTCGAGTCCGGGCCGCCCGCGGAGCTGTTCGGCGACCCGAAAACCCCGCGGCTGCGGGCATTCCTGGCCCGCCACAACGCGACGATGGAGGGTGTTTCGTGATCACCATCGCCTCGGTCGGGGACCTGATCCTCGACGAGCCGGACCCGGCGTCGTTCCTCGCCCCGTCCGCGGACCTGCTGCGCTCGGCCGACGTGACGATCGGGCACGTCGAGGTCCCGCACTCCACGACGACGGTCTCGCAGAGCACCGACGTGCCCGCACCGCCCGCCGACCCCGCGGCTCTGAAGGCGCTTGCTCAGGCGGGTTTCGACATCGTCACCCTGGCGGGCAACCACATCTGCGACGCCGGTGACGTCGGCGTGGCCGACACCATCAGGCACTCCCGGGAAGCCGGGCTCCTGCCGACGGGCGCGGGGGCGAACCTCGACGAGGCCCGCAAGCCCGCGATCGTCGAGCGCGACGGGCTGCGGGTCGGCGTGCTGTCCTACAACTGCGTCGGCCCGCGGGAATCGTGGGCCACGTCGAAGAAGCCCGGCTGCGCCTACGTGCACGTGCTCACCCACTACGAGCTGGACCACGCGAGCCCCGGCGGGCCGCCGAAGATCTACACCTTCGCCGACCCGGACAGCCTGGACGCGATGGCCGACGACATCCGGGCGCTGCGCGCGGACGCCGACATCGTGCTGGTGTCGCTGCACAAGGGCGTCGGGCACACCCCGGCCGCGGTCGCGATGTACGAGAAGCCGGTGGCCCGCGCGGCGATCGACGCGGGCGCCGACGCGGTGTTCGGGCACCACGCGCACATCATGCGCGGCATCGAAACCCACCGGGGGAAGCCGATCTTCCACGGGCTCGGCAACTTCGTCACCGTCACCCACGCGCTCACCCCGGGCACCGGCTCGGACTCCAGCGCGGAACTGGAGGCGTGGTCGCGGCGGCGCAAGGAGCTGTACGGGTTCGCGCCCGACCCGCGGATGCCCGCCTACCCGTTCCACCCGGAAAGCCGCAACACCGCGATCGCCTGGCTCGGCTTCGACCGCGACGGGCTCGCCGAAGCCGGGTTCGTGCCGTGCTGGATCGACGAGCGCGGCGCGCCGGTGCCGTGCGGCGGCACGCCCGACGGCGACCGGGTGACCGGCTACATCGACGACATCACCCGCAGGGCCGGGCTGAACGGGCGGTTCACGCCGCGCGGCGACCGGGTCCTGCTGGCCGACATCGAAAGGACGTCATGACCGACCAGCCGCTCGCCGGGCGCACCGTCATCGACCTGACCACCGCGCTGGCCGGCCCGTACGCGACGCTCCTGCTCGCCGGGCTCGGCGCCACGGTCATCAAGGTGGAGAACCCGTTCACCGGCGGGGACTCCTCCCGCAACAACGCGCCCTACCTCGGCCGCGACGGGCTCTCCCTGACGCGACGCGGCGACGACGACATGTCGGTGTCGATGCTCGTCCGCGGCCGCAACAAGCTCAGCGTCACCCTGAACCTGAAGAACCCGCGCGCCAAGGCGGTCTTCGCCGACCTGGTGCGCGACGCCGACGTGCTGGTGGAGAACTACAGCCCGGGCGTGACGCACCGGCTCGGCATCGACTACCCGGCGGTGCGGGAGCTGAACCCGCGCCTGGTCTACACCTCGATCAGCGGGTTCGGCGCGCAGGGCGGTCCCGGCTCTGGCAAGGCGATGGACTCGATCATCCAGGCGCTGAGCGGCGTGATGATGACCGCGGGCGAGCCGGACGAAGGCCCGGTGCGGTTCGGGCTGCCGGTCGGCGACATGCTGGCGCCGCTGTTCGCGGTGATCGGGACCGTGTCGGCGCTGATGCAGGCCGAGCACACCGGCGAGGGGCAGCACGTCGACGTGTCGATGCTCGGCGCGCTGACCTCGCTGGTGGCGTGCGAGCCGTTCGACGCCTTCGAGGCGGTCGGGCTGCCGCAGCGCACCGGGTCGATGGTGCCGCGGCTGGCGCCCTTCGGGATCCTGCCTGCCGCCGACGGTCACGTCGCCCTGTGCGCGCCGACCGACGCGTTCGCGCACGGCGTGCTGCGTGCGATGGGACGCGCGGACCTGGTCGAGGACGACCGGTTCCACAGCCGGGACCAGCGCGTCCGGCACGCAGACGAGCTGCACGACCTGATCCGCGAGTGGTGCGCGTCGCGCCCGGTGGCCGAGGTGGTCGCCGCGTTCGCCGCGCACGGGGTGCCCGCGGCGCCGGTGCGGGAACCGCGGGAGGCCGTGCGCGATCCGCTCGTGCGGCAGCGCGAGGAAGTGGTGCCGCTCGCGCACCCACGGCACGGCGCGGTCGCCGACCTGTCCGCGACCGGCATCCCCATCCGGTTCTCCGGCGCCCGCGCGGGTTTCGACCGCCCGGCGCCCGCGCTCGGCGAGCACAACGACCAGGTGTACCGGGAGCGGCTGGGGTACAGCGCCGAACAGCTCGCGGAACTGGCCGCCGACGCGGTGATCTGATGGTCCCGGTGATCGGATACGTGGGCGCGGACGTCCCGGTGGAGCTGATCACCGCGGCCGGGGCGCGTCCCGTGCGGCTGGCCGGGCGGCCGGACGCGGACCGGACGCTGGGCGAGAAGTACCTCGGCCGCGGCCTCGACCCGGCGGCGCGGTCGCTGCTGTCCCGGTTGCTGGCCGGGGAGTTCGGCAGGCTGGACGGGCTCGTGGTGTCCCGCGACTGCGAAGCGTCGCTGCGGCTGTTCTACGCGCTGCGCGAGCTGCGGCGGGTGGAGCCGGCGGTGGCGCTGCCGCCGGTGCACCTGGTCGACGTGCTGCACCTGCCGCACCGCACGACGACGCGGTACGTGCTGGCGAAGGTCCGGCAGCTGCGGGCGACGCTGGAATCGTGGACGGGCTCCGTGATCACCGACGCGGCACTGACCGACGCGATCAACGCGCACGACCGGTTGCGGGCGCTGCTCGGTGAGATGGCGGCCCTGCGCCGGCGCGGACGGCTGAGCGGGACGCGAGCACTGTCCATCGTGGCCCGGACGACGGCGTTGCCGGTGCCCGCGGCGATCGAGCTGGTGGAGTCGGTGCTCGAGGAGGAGCACGCCCCGGTGCCGGGGCTGCGGGTGTTCCTCACCGGCAGCGGGCACGACGGCCCGGAGGTGTACGAGGCGCTGGAGGAGGCGGGATTGCTGATCGTCGGCGAGGACCACGACTGGGGTGATCTGCTGTGGCAGCGGCGGGTGGGCGCGCCGACCGAGCTGGCGCTGGCCGAGCGCTACCAGCACAACGGGCCGTCCGCCCCGCGCGCGTCGATCCGCGCCCGGGCCGCGCACACCGCCGCCGCGGCGCGGGAGTGCGGAGCCGAAGCGCTGATCTCCTACGTCCGCGAGCACGACGACGCGCCGCCGTGGGACTACCCGGCCCAGCGCGAAGCCACCGGGTTGCCGGCGGTCCTGCTGGAACGGCAGCCGTACGGCGGCCTCACCCCCGAAGCCCGCACCGCGATCAAGGAACTGCCGTGACCCGCCTCGCCTCCGCGTCCGCCGCCACCGCCTACCAGAAGGAGTGGTTCGCCGGCCTGCGTGCGCAGGACGGGCCGCTGGCGCTGGTCAACGCCGACGCGCCGCAGGAGATCTTCCGCGCCATGGGCATCCCGTACGTGGTGAACCAGTGGTGGGCCTCGATCGTCGCGGCGAAGCGGCGCACCCAGGACTACCTCGCGCTGCTGCGGGAGCGCGGCTACCCGGACTACGTGGAGCAGTACAGCTCGACGTCGCTGGCCTCGCTGTTCGATCCCGACCCGGCGAACGCGCCGTGGGGTGGCCTGCCGCGGCCGTCGATCGTGCTCGCCGAGACCACCGGGGACGCATCGCGCAAGATCTTCGACGTCTGGGACGCTCAGCCGGGCATCACGTTCTACCCGCTGGAGAGCGCGGCCGCGGACGACGTGCCGGTGCGCTGGTGGGAGCTGATGCCGCGGCGCTGGGAGGAGGCGATCGGCAGCGACCGGCTCGACCTGATGGTGGGCGAGCTGGAGGGGCTGATCCGGTTCCTGGAGCAGACCACCGGGCGGGTGTTCTCCGAGACCCGCTTCCGGGAGGTGATGGCGCTGGTCAACGAGCAGCAGGAGTGGAACCGGCGCACCAGGGACCTGATCGCGGCGGCGCGGCCGTGCCCGCTCGCGGTCACCGACAGCATTCCGAGCGTCATGGTGCCGCAGTGGCACCGCGGGACGGAATGGGCGCGGGACGCGGCGCGGGCCTTCCACGACGAGGTCGCGGCGCGCATCGACGCGGGCGCGGCGGTGTGCGAGGACGAGCGCGTCCGTCTCATGTGGATCGGCCGGGGGTTGTGGTTCGACCTGGATTTCTACCGCCGGTTCCAGGAGAGCCACGGCGCGGTGTTCGTGTGGTCGATGTACCTCGCGATCGCGGCCGACGGGTACCTGCGCTACGGCGACGACCCGTTGCGGGCGCTGGCTTCGCGCTTCGCCGCGTTCTCCGACCAGCTGTACACGCCGCCGTGGTCGGCCGAGTGGTACGTGAAGGAGGCCCGCAACCACGGCGTGGACGGCGTGGTGCACCTGGTCTCCGACGACGCGCGCGGTGGCTACTTCACGACACGCGCCCTGCGGGCGGCGGGCATCCCGGTGCTGGAGCTGCACGCGGACAACGTCGACGCACGGCAGGCCTCGCCCGAGACGATCAGCGCCGTGGTGCGCGACTGGCTGGACCGTGAGGTGTGCTGAACGAGCCCGATACCCGCAGTGCTCGGCAGCGGTCGCCGGAGGCGATCAGCACAACCTCCAATGTCCACGGCGCTCGGCGACATGCGGCAGCCGCCGCCCCAGGCGATCAGCGCGCGCGAGGGGCGGAACCGTGACGTGCGCCGAACCACCCTCGGCACCCACGGCGCTCGGCGACGCGCAGCGGGCGGCGCCCCAGGCGCGCGGCGTGCGCGACGGGCTGAACCACCCCCCGATGCCCACGCGGCCCTGCGGCAGCCGTCGCCCGAAGCGATCAGCTCACTGGTGCGTGAATGGTGAACCCTGAACCCCCGTCGATGCCCGCCGTGCTCGGTGGCGCTCTGGTCGCCTTGTTCGCCGCGTCGCTGACCAACACCATCGCCGGCATCGCGCTGCCGACGATCGCCGGGGAGCTGGGCGGGCAGGACAAAGTGGCGTGGGTGGCGAGCGCCGCGCTGCTGACCATGACGGCCGCGACCCCGTTGTGGGGCAAGGGCGCCGACCGGCGGGGCCCGCGGCCGCTGCTGCTGGCGGCGATCGCGGTGTTCGTGGCCGGCTCGCTCATCGCGGGCACCGCGACGGCGATGGGCTGGCTGATCACCGGCCGCGCGGTGCAGGGCGCCGGCGCGGGCGGGATCCTGGCGCTGTCGAACGCCCTGGTGGCCGGGCTGGTCCCGGCACGCGAGCGCGGCCGGTACACCGGCTGGTTCGGCATGTCGTTCGGCGTCGCGTCGGTCGCGGGGCCGCTGGCCGGTGGTCTGGTGGTCGGCGCGTGGGGCTGGCGGTGGTGCTTCCTCGGCGTGGTGCCGATCGCCGCGGTGGCGGCGGTTCTCGTGCGGCTGGCGCCCCACCGGCAGCCACCGACATCCCGCGCCCCCGTGGATTACGCGGGCGCCGCACTGCTCACGGGCGCACTGGGCGGCCTGGTGCTGCTGCTGTCCGCAGCGGGCACGGCGTGGCCGTGGCTGTCCTGGCAGAACCTCGTGCTGGGCCTCGTGGTCGTGGGCCTGGGTATCGCGGCCCTCGCCAGGGAGCTGCGGGCCGCGGATCCGATCCTGCCGCCCCGGCTGTTCCGCGTGCCGTCGTTCGCCGCGGCGGTCGGCGCGAGTTTCCTGCTGGGCGCGGTGATGTTCGGCGGCATCATCTACCTGCCGCAGTACCTGCAGGTGGTGCGCGGGCACGACGCGGTGCGCGCCGGCCTGTTGATGCTGCCCCAGATCGGCACCATGATCGCGGCCTCCGTGCTGACCGGGCGGCGGATCGTCGCGTCCGGCCGCTGGAAGGTGTTCCCCGCGGCGGGGTGTGCGTTGCTGGTGGTGGGCCTGGTGATGCTCGCCCCGCTGACGCCCGCCACCTCCCCGTGGTGGCTCGCCGCCGCGATGGCGGTCCTCGGCGCGGGAACCGGGATGGCGCAACAGGTTCTGGTGCTGGCGGCGCAGAACGCGGTCGGTCCCGGTGACCTGGGGGTGGCCGGTTCGGCCGCCACGTTCGCCCGCTCCCTCGGCGGCGCGGTCGGCGTGGCGGCCTTCGGCTCGGTCATCGCGTCCCACCTCCGCGACGGGCTGCCGGGCGATCTGCTCGGCACTCCCGAACAGATCGCCCGGCTCCCGGCCGCCTTGGCGGAGACAGTGCACCTGACCTACACCAGCGGGCTGCGGCTCGCGTTCCTCGCCGCGATCCCGTTGGCGCTGCTGGCCTTCGCCGCGGTCGTCACCGTCCGGGAGACGCCGTTGCGGTGAACGGCCGGTTGAACACCGGCGGCGTGAACGGCACGTACCGGCCGCCCATCACCCGCGGCGAGGTGGACGGCCAGTGCCCGGTCCGCAACCGGTCCAGCATCACCTCGATGGCCGTCACCTGCTCGTCCGCGGTGAACGTGCAGTGCCCCGCGGTCTGCACGTACGTCTGCCGCAGCAGCGGGCCGTTGCCCGCCGACCGCACCACCGCGCCGTAGGACTGCTGCTGCGCCACCGTCGAAATCTGGTCGCCGGTCGCGTTGACGGTCAGCACCGGGATGTCCAGCTCGCCGTCGAACACGATGCCGCGGCTGAGGTAGGCCACCGCGGACGGGTCGGCGGCGATGCGCGGCGCCGCCGCCAGCCGCGCAAGGTCCGCGCCGAGGTCCAGCCCGGCCCGCCGGTACAGCTCCCGCACCGCGGGGTCGTCGCCGAGCTGCCGGGCGTAGTCCACCCCGGTGTTCCACGACGGGTTGCCACCGGCCAGCTGCTCGATCTGCCTGCGGCTGCTCATCGCCTGTCCGATGTAGGGCAACGGCCCGCCGGCCAGCGCGAGGTACGTGCCCTCCTGGCGCTCGGTCACGGTGCGGGGCAGCGGCGTCTCGGAGCCGTCGGCCGCGAGACCCCACTCCGGGAGCTGCCCGATCGCCCCGGCGAGTGCGATCCGCGCCCGGCCCTCCGGCGTCGCCTGTGCCCCGGCGAGCGCCGAGATCCACGCCTGCTGCGTGCCCGGCACGTCCGCGGGGATGCCGGTCACCGGCAGGTCGCGGTCCGGGAACAGCAGCGTCTTCAGCGTGAACACGGTGTCCAGCTTCTGGTTCCACTGCCCGACCGCGCCGCCGAGGCCACCGCAGAACGGCACCGCGGCGTCGAACACCTCCGGGTGCACCTGCGCCGCCCCGGCCGAGACGAACCCGCCCATGGACTCGCCCGACGCGATGGCCCACTTCGCGGGGCCGGAGGCCGCCTCGAAGCGGGACAGCGCCTCGGCCTGGTTGTCGATCGCCCGCGCGATGTTCCACCCGGTGACCGTGCGGGTGGTCCCGCCGACGGCGATCCCGCGGTCCACGAGCCGGGCGGTCAGCGGATCGGTGAGCCCGCCGGAGGCGAAGTCGAGCCCGACGATCACCGTGCCCTGCCAGTGGTCCGGCTTGACGAACAGGTACGGCGTGCCGTCGGCGAGGCGGCCGTCGAGACAGGACGCGCCGGCGAGGCACTGGTCCGCCGCCGACGCGGGCACCGCGGTCCCGGCGGTGAGCAGGAGTGCGGCCACCAGGGCACGCGCGAGCCGCCTCATCGGACCGGGAAGTTCTTCGCGGCGACCTCCCACCCCGGCGTCGCGCACAGCGTGCACGAGCCGAGGAAGTAGCCGCGGGCCACCGGGTTGCCGTTGAGGGTGAAGTCCAGCCAGTTCACCAGCACCGCGACGGCCTCCTCACGCATGGCGGCGTCGACCTGCCCATCGCGCAGGCCGTACCAGAACCCGCTGTGGCCGGCGCCCGGGTTGGTCGCCCGCACGGCGGGCACGGTCGCCAGGTCGTAGTTGGCGAGGCTGTTCTCGTGGGCCACGTCGGACGGTCCGCCGTCGAGGAACAACGCCGGGGTGTGCAGTTTCGCCAGCTCCTCCCGGCCGTACCCGTACCGCCCGTCGGCGAAGAAGCCACTGTCGAGCGAGGCCACCGACTTCACCCGCGGATCCGCGCCCGCGACCAGTGCTTCGAGCCCGCCGCAAGAGTGCCCGGCCACCGCCACGCGGTTCAGGTCGAGCCGGTTGCGCAGGTCGCTGCCCTTGCGGTCGTTCTCCCGCTCGGCCCAGGTGATGCCGTCGGTGATCACCTCCGGGCGCGGGGTGCCGTTCTCGTCGTTCGCCGGCTGGTCGACCGCGCCGACCGCGACCACGACGAAACCGTGTGCGGCCACCAGCATCTCCGTGGCGAGCAGCTCGTTGTTGCCGAGGTGGCGGCACGCGCCGTTGCCGATGACGACAACGGGCAGCCTGCCGTGGATCTCGTCCAGGTCCGCCGGCCGGTACACCGTGTACTCGACGGCCAGGCCCCGCGTGTTCGCGGCCGCCTCGCGGACGACGGGGTGGAACTGCTCCATCGCCGGCCGGTTCGCCGTCTCCGGAGTCGTTCCCGATGCCAGGCCCACCGTCACACCGGTGAGGGCCACGGCCGCCGCGGCGGCCGTCAGGACCTTCCACACGAACTGCTTCACAGGACGCCTTCCCTTCGTTGGGGGACCTCACTGTGGTCATTTAGCACGACGACCGTCAACGGCACTGTCACTCAGTGGAAGGCCTCTAGACTCCGGCCATGACCGGACCCGCCCCGCAGCACTCGCAGCGCCTGCTGGGCACCTTGCTCGGCGACTACTGGTTCTGGCGGCGCGGCCCGTCGCCTGGTCACCACGTCGGCAGGGAAGCCGTTGCGCGCCTGAGATCTCGACGAGCTGCCAGTCCTACGCGGACTTCCTCACGACAGACGACACCTCAGAGCCCTATCGGACATCGCTGTGTAGCCTGACGACGCCGCGGACGGCGCCGTCACGGATCCCGACCCGGCTGTCGAGGAGTCGCCGGCGAGATCCTGCGGGCACGGGAGTGATCCGGGTCACGCGTTGTCACACCCCGGGGAGCCGCTTTGTCAGATGGTCGACCCTCTGCGAAGGAGACACCATGAGCGGCAACACCGAAGTGATCGTGATCGGCGGCGGTTACGCCGGAGTCATGGCGGCGAACCGGCTGACGCAGCGCGGCGACGTGACCGTCACCCTGGTCAACCCGCGCCCGGAGTTCGTCGACCGGATCCGCCTGCACCAGCTGACCGGCGGCACCGGCCCGGCGGTCGTGGACTACCGGAAAGTGCTGGCCGCGGGCGTGCGGCTGGTGGTGGACACCGCCACCCGCATCGACGCCGCCGCGCGGCGCGTGACGCTGGCCGGCGGCGACACCCTCGGCTACGACTACCTGGTCTACGCGGTGGGCAGCGGCAGCGCGGACCCGGGCGTGCCCGGCGCGGCCGAATTCGCCCACCCCATCGCCTCCCTGGAGGAAGCCGAGCGCGTGCGGCCACTCCTCGACGCGGCGTCGACCGTGACGATCGTGGGAGGCGGGCCGACCGGCATCGAAACCGCCGCCGAGCTGGCCGGGCGGGGTCGCGCCGTGACGCTGGTCTGCGGCGGTGAACTCGGCCCGTACCTGCACCCGAAGGGGCGGCGCTCGGTCGCCCGGCGCCTGGAAAAGCTGGGCGTGACCGTGCTCGACGGGCCCACGGTGACCGCCGTGACGCGGGACGCCGTCGAACTCAGCGACGGCCGCGCGCTGCTGTCCGGGGTGACCATCTGGACCGCCGGGTTCGGCGTGCCCGACCTCGCCGCCCGCAGCGGCCTGACCACCGACGCGCTGGGCCGCCTGCTCACCGACGAGACCCTGACCAGCGTGGACGACGAGCGCATCGTCGCGGCCGGGGATTCGGCGGCGCCGTCCGGACTGCCGGTGCGGATGAGCTGCCAGGCCGCCGTCCAGGTCGGCCCGCAGGCCGCGCGGACGGTCCTGGCCCGGATCGCGGGCGAGGAGCCCGCGCCGATCGACGTCGGGTTCGCCGGGATGTGCATCAGCCTCGGCCGCCGGCACGGCATCTTCCAGTTCTCGACGAAGGACGACACCGCGAAGGCCAACTTCATCGGCGGCAGGCTCGGCGCGCTGGTGAAGGAGGTCATCTGCCGGAGCATCGTGTGGCAGCTGGGCTACGAGGCGCGCCACCCCGGCAAGCGGCAGTGGTGGGCCAAGGACGAGAAGCGCCGCGAACTGGTGCGGGACCAGGCGCCGGCCGTCACGGACCGGGCGGCTTGACGCGGGAAGCGGTGCCCGGCTCAGGCGACGCGGACGACGTCCCGTCCCGCGGCCGGGTACCGCTCCAGCACCTCCGGGTCGTGGCCGGGCAGCACGATGCCGCCCAGCTCGCGGATCCGGTCGAACGCGCCGTAGACGCCGGGCATCGAGTGCAGCAGCGGCGCCGGGCGGTCGTCGTCGAGGTTTTCGTAGAAGTGGCTGGCGTCCGAGGCCACCACGACCGGCCCGGCCGCGGTCGCGACGCGGACGATCTGCATCCCGGCCGTGTGCCCGCCGACGAGGTGGACGCTCAGCCCGGGCAGGACCTCCACGTCGCCGTCCACTTCGGACAGCCGGTCGCCGCGGACGTGGCCGAGCGCGTCCTCGTCGAGCAGCCAGTGCTCGCGCCGGATGCGCTTCGCCCACGGTCCCGTCCAGTAGGCCAGTTCCGCGCGCTGCACGACATAGCGGGCGCCGGGGAAGTCCGCGACCGTCCCGGCGTGGTCGTAGTGCAGGTGCGTGAGCACCACGAGGTCCACGTCCCCGGCCGCGACGCCGATCGAGTCCAGCAACTCGGCCGGACGCCGGTAGTCGAGGCCGGGCGGCACTCGCGTCGGGTGGATGCCGGCGTCGATCAGGACGGTGTGCTGGGCCGACCGCGCCAGCCACACGTAGTACGCGGTCGGGTGCGGCTGGTCGGCCTCGCCCGCGGCGCACCCGAGGAAGTGCTGTCCCCGGGTGCCCTCGCGGCGGCCGTAGCAGAGGGCGTGGACCTCGTACCGGCTCACCGCGCGGCGCCCACCGGCTCCGGCGCGGCGGTTTCCTCGAGGCCGAGCCGCGCGGTCGGCACGCGGTAGGTCTCGCGCGCGGTGGCCACCGCGATCACGTTGACCAGGCACAGCCCCGCGGTGAAGATCGACACGCCGAGCCACGCGCCCGCCCCGTCACCGGCGACCGCGGCGGCGACCGTCGGCAGGAACCCGCTGATGGCGAAGCCGATCTGGGTGCCGATCGCGGTGCCGGACAACCGCACCCGCGCCGGGAACATCTCGCCGTAGAAGGCGGGCCAGACGGCGCTGGTGGCGGTGTAGACGACGCCGAACAGGACGACGCCGACGGCGAAGATCAGCACCCAGCTGCCCGCCGCGATGGCGCCGAGGTAGGCGAAGATCAGCACCGCGCAGCCGAGCGACCCGGCGATGAACAGCGGTTTGCGCCCGACGCGGTCGGCGAGCTTCGCCCACAGCGGGATCGAGACGACGGCGGCGATGTTGGCGAGGACCCCGACCCACAGCATCGGTGTCTTGCTCAGGCCGACGGTGTTGACCGCGTAGGACAGGGCGTAGACGGTGAAGATGGTGCTGACGGAGGCGATCAGCGCGGCGACGATCACCCGGAGCACGTCGGCCCAGTGCTCGCGGAGCAGCACGACCAGCGGCAGCTTGGTGACCTCGCCGGCGCGGACCTCCTGCTCGAACACCGGGGTCTCCTCGACGGTGCGGCGCACCAGGTAGCCGACGAGGACCATCAGGGCGCTGCCCCAGAACGGCACGCGCCAGCCCCAGGACAGGAGTGCGTCCTGCGGCAGCGCGGCGACCGGGAGGAACACGGCGGTGGCGACGATCTGCCCGGCCTGGGTACCGCTGAGGGTGAAGCTGGTGTAGTAGGCGCGCTGGTTCTCCGGCGCGTGTTCCAGCGACATCGAGTTGGCGCTCGCCTGCTCGCCGCCCGCGGACAGCCCCTGCAGCAGCCGGAGCGCGACGAGCATGATCGGGGCGGCGACCCCGGCGGTCTGGTAGCTGGGCAGACAGCCGACGAGCACCGTCGAGACGCCCATCAGGAGCAGGGTGAGGACGAGCACGCGCTTGCGCCCGAACCGGTCGCCGAGGTGGCCGAGCAGGATAGCGCCGAGCGGCCGCGACACGTAGCCGACGCCGAACGTGGACAGGGCCAGCAACGTGCCGGTCGCCGGGTCCGAGGCCGGGAAGAAGATCTTGCCGAACACGAGCGCGGCGGCCGTGCCGTAGATGAAGAAGTCGTAGTACTCGAGAGCGCTGCCGACCCAGGCGGCGAGTGCCGCCTTCCGCGAGCGCGCCCTGTCGGCACCCGGCTGAGCCACCACGTCGTGCTCCTTCTCAATGGACCAGATGGTTAATTGCAGATACTCAGGTAGCCGCGGCGGGGTTGTCAAAGTGGCTCCGGTCACAGATGCGCGCCGGTAACTTGGGATCATGTGGCGCGGCTGCGTGGCCCGATTTGGCGAGCGGCGGCCGTCGCGGTGGTGTGCACCGGGTTGCCGGTCTTCACGGTCGCCGGTTCGGACCGGCAATCCCGCGACGCCGCGGTGATCAAACTCAGCACCGCCCAGCGCTTCAAGGTCTACGAACAGGAACTGGTTGTTCACGACCCCGCTCGCGTCCGCACCCTGGACGACGAGAGCGGACGACGTCCGGTCGTTCTGGATCTACGCCCCACTGCTTGCCGGGCTCGCCGGAGCCCCGGCGGCCGGCCGGGCGGGTGTTCGCGACCTACGCCGAAGGCGGCGAAATCGAACTGGGCGGCGCGCACCTCACCGCAACCCCGCCGATTCACCCGAAGGGACTAGTCAACTGCTGTATCAGGTCGCGCCCCGGGTGCGTCCTGTAAGCAAGAACTCCCTCCGGGACGGTGAACCATGCGGAGGTATCAGGCAGCAGCGTTGCTGATCGGCGCGGCTCTCGCGGGGTGCGCGGGCGGGTCGCCGATCCCCGGCGAGCAGACCGCGGACAGCCCGCCCGAGAGCACCACGGCGAGCGAGACGACCACCGGCACGACGGACACCACCGAGCGCACGCGGACGTCGAAGAAGAGCGATCCGCCCGGGGTGCCGGGCAGCCCGATCAACTACGACAGCACGGTGCGCGCGGCCGGGCCGACCAGCGCGCAAGGCGCGATCCTCCGCGAGCTCGCGGAGTTCTGCGGGCCGGACCGATGCGGTGTGCGGGTGCGGATCGTCGGTTCCGGCGACTGCGCGACGGACATCTCGCCGGACCCGGTGTACCCGGGCGGAACGATCACCATCACGGCGAAACCCTGTGAGACCACGGAGGAAACCACCACCGAGGAGTCCACCGAGGAGTCCTCTTCGGAGCAGTCCACTTCGGACACCACCGGTGGCTAGGACCCGGCTGTCACCACCCCGCCCCCGGACACCGCCGCAGACCGGACCGGCCAGAGCGCTGCGGGTCGTCGGCACCCTGGCCGCGAACGCGACGCTGCTGACCGGCCTGCTGTACTACTTCGGTTTCCTGACCACACAGGTGTTCTTCAGCTACTTCCGCGTGCACTACACACTCCTCGGCCAGACCACGCCGGAAATCCTGGCGCGCGGCGTGGACGGCCTGCTGCTGCCGATCGCCGAGATCGCCGCGGCCGTGTTCCTGGTGCTCGGGGTGATCCGCTTCCTACGGTTCCGGCTGTCGCGGCGGGCGTGGCAGACCCTCCTGCGCCGGGCGACGCCGGTGGCCGCGGTGCTGGGGGCGGCGCTGCTCGCGGTGACGTTCGCGATCGCGCTGGACCCGGTGCCCTACCGGCGGTTCACCGCGCTGCCCGGCCTGGGTTTCGCGCTCGCCGTGGTGCTGCTGATCTTCGCGTGGCGCCGGTGGACCGCCCCCGCAGGCAGCGCGCTCGGGGTGGCGGAGTGGCTGGTGGCCTACGCGCTGGTGACGTTCGGCCTGTTCTGGGCGGTCGCCGACTACGCGGGCCAGGTCGGCGCCCGGCGCGCCTTCGAAACGGAGCAGGCGCTGCCCGCCCGCCCCGCGGTGGTCCTCTTCAGCACCCAGCGGCTCAACCTCCCGGGCGAAGTGCACTGCCCCGCCCCGGACGGCGCGTTCCAGTACCGCTACCCCGGGCTGAAGCTACTGCTCCAGTCGGGCGGCCAGTACGTCCTGGTGCCGGACGGCTGGCGCCGCCCCGAGGACGCCACGTACCTGCTCCCCCGAACGAACACGGTGTGGCTGGAGTTCAGCCCGCCGGGCACCCCCGCCGCCGGCTGCTGACGCCTCAGCCGATGCGCCTGCCCTGCCCGGCCCAGTACGGCGCGCGCAGCGACTTCTTGTCCACCTTGCCCGACGCGTTCAGGGGCAACGCGGACACGAAGTCCACCGACTTGGGCGCCCACACGCTGCCCTTGTGCTCCTTGACCAGAGCGATCAGCTCCTCAGCACCGACATCGGACCCGGGTTTCGGCACCACGACCGCCTTGACCGCCTCACCCCACTTCGGGTCGGGCACGCCGAACACCGCGCACTGCGCGACCGCGGGGTGCTGCGCCAGGACGTCCTCCACCTGCCTCGGGAAGACGTTGAACCCACCCGTCACGATCATGTCCTTCTTCCGGTCGACGAGGTAGAGGTACCCGTCGTCGTCGAGGTAACCGATGTCCCCGGAGTGCACCCAGCCATCGCGGATCGCCTCGCTGTCGAGCGCCGGGTCGAGGTAACCGACCATCTGCCCCTCCTGCCGGGTGCAGACCTCGCCCACGTCGCCGACCGGCAGGATCCGGTCGGACTCGTCCTGGATGCTCATCTCGACGTGGAACATCGGGCGCCCGGCCGACGCCAGCCGCGCGGCCTCCTCCGGCGTGCCGAGCCGGTGGTCCTCCTTGCGCAGCGTGGTCATGAACCCGGGCTCGTGACCGGCGTAGGTCTGCACGAAGATCGGCCCGAGCGCGGCCAGCGCCTGGCGCAGGCGTTCCGGCGCGATCGGGGACCCGGCGTAGACGACCGTGCGCAGCGACGAGAGGTCCGTGTCGGCCAGGCGCGGGTGGTCGAGCATCAGGTACAGCGCGGTCGGCACCACCGCGGTCGCGGTGACACGCTCCTTCGCCACGGTCTCCAGCAGCAGGTCCACGTCGAGGGAGGGCAGCATGACGTTCGTCCCGCCGCGCATGAACGTCGGCAGCACGAACGCCCCGGTGAAGTGCGTGAGCGGCGCGCCGTGGGCGAACACCTCGCCGGGCCGGGTGTCAGCGATCTCCAGACCGGCGGTCACGATGTAGTGCGACCAGGCCTCGTGCGTGTAGACGACCCCCTTCGGGGTGCCCGTCGTGCCCGAGGTGAACGCGACGTAGGCGAGGTCGTCCGGCGCCGGCTCGGGGACCGGTGTCTCCGTCGGCGCCGCGCTGAACACCATCCCGTAGTCCCACGTGTCCGCCAGGTCCTCCCCGCCGCCCAGCCGGACGTAGCGCCGGATCCCCGGCAGCCGGGTGCGGAACTTCCCGACCACGGGCTCGAACTGGGCGTGGTAGACCAGTGCCGACGCCTCCGACTGTTCCAGGAAGTAGGCGAGGTCCTCGGCCGAGGCCCTGGCCGGCATCTGCACCGTCGCCGCGCCGGCCTTCCAGATCCCGTGCTGCGTCGGGATGAACTCCAGGCAGTTCGGCATCAGCAGCCCGACGCGGTCCCCCTTGCGCACCCCGAGCTCGTGCAGGCCGTTGCCGACGCGGTCGGACCACTCCCGCAGCTCCCGGTACCGGATCCGGCGGCCACCGTCCACGATGGCCACCCGGTCCGGGTAGTACGCGCAGGCGCGGTCCAGGACGCTCGGCAGCGTTCCCCACAACGACATCAGGACTCCTTTCCGGCCGCACAGGCCTCGGCGAGGGGATCGACGGGAACGGCCCGGAGGGCCGAGGTGTATTCCGCCCGGACCGACTCGACCAGGTCGGCGACGCTCTGCACGCGATGCACGCCGTGCGCGCTCTGGCCGGCCGGCCAGGCGCGCGGCTGCTCGAGCAGGGTCCGGAAGTCGAACCCGGTGCGATCCTTGCCGTCGCCGGCGGCGGCCAGCGACGCGGCGAGGAAGTTGGCGGGCAGTCCGCTCGGGCCCCGCGACTGGACGATGTCGTCGAGCGAGGCGTCCACGAGCGCCTGCCGGTAGTCGTCACCGGCCAGGCTCTCCTCCGTGGCGATGAACCTGGTGCCCATGTAGGCCAGATCCGCGCCGAGCAGGCGGGCGGCGAGCAGTGCGACCCCGTCACCGACACCACCGGCGAGGACGACGGGCCCGGCGTAGCGCTCCCGCACCGCGCGGACGAAGGAGAACGGGTTGTTCCACCCCGTCTGCCCGCCGGCCCCCGACGTCAGCAGCACGAGACCGTCCGCTCCGGCGGCGAGCGCGCGGTCCACGTGGCGCAGGGTGGCGACATCGGCGAACACGAGCGCTCCGGCGTCGTGCAGCGGCCCCACCACCGGCTCCGGGGAACCGACGCTGGTGATCACCACCTCGACGCCGTGCCGCACGAGGCAGTCCACATCCTCCCGCAGCCGGGTGTTCGACCGGTGCACGACCAGGTTGGGCGCCACCGGCGCGGCCGCGGCGGGCAGCGCCGCCCGGATCAGGGACAGCCACCGGTCGAGCTCGGCGGGGTTGCGCGCGTTGTGCGTCGGGAACGAGCCGATGACGCCGTGCCGGCAGGCGGCGACGACGAGAGCGGGACCCGAGACGGCCGTCATGGGCGCCGCGATCAGCGGCAGGCGCAGCCGCGGCGCCCAGGAAGAGGGAAGCATGCGGTTTTCTCCGAGCAACGGTGACCGGCAGGAAAAACGAAATCGACGAATTCGACAAAAGAAGATCAGCGCGACGGTGAATGCGTCACACCGCTCCCTGTCGCGTCCGTGAACACCACTGGCTATCTAACGCCCGATAAGTAGGGCACGCACCGCTCCGTTTGTCAAGTTCGCCCTGCGGACAACCCGTCCGGCCGCGGCAACACGGTTGAACCTTTGACCATTCAGGACTGAAACTTCCCAGCACAGCAACGGATCAGACCCGTGAGACGTCGGCTCACGGTGCCACTCGACGGCGGCCCGCGAGACCGAAGCGTTACTCGATCACGCCGCCGCCCGCCCCGGCCCACCTCACCCCAACGGGTGGTAACCCGCTCCCGTGGACCACGGGGACTTGTCTGAAAAACGAACCCGTGTATCTTTTCCGTCAATCCTATCTAGTGCTCGCTAAGCACCTCGCGCATCGGACAATGGAGTAGCGATGAGCGCAGTTCTACCGAGGTCGCGACCGTCATTCCGGAACCGGATTTCCCAGGAACGGGTGGTCCTCTTCGTGGTCGTGGCCCTGTTCGTGGCCTT
Organism: Amycolatopsis sp. NPDC006125; assembly: GCF_040614195.1. Lineage (NCBI taxonomy): Bacteria > Bacillati > Actinomycetota > Actinomycetes > Pseudonocardiales > Pseudonocardiaceae > Amycolatopsis > Amycolatopsis sp. NPDC006125. Next base: position 77,629 of record NZ_JBEXTZ010000005.1, on the reverse strand, counting down.
CAGCCTGACCCTCGACGGGTTCCTCAACGTCGACAACCTGGTCAACCTGGTGCGCAGCGTCTCCTCGCTGGGGATCTTCGGGGTGGCCATGGCGGTCGTGGTGATCGCCAGGGGGATGGACCTCTCCCTCATCGCGTCGATGGGCGTGGCCACCGCGGTCGCGATCCAGCTGATGCGCACCCCGGTCAGCACACCGGTCGCCCTGCTCGTCGGGCTCGGCATCGTCGTCATCATGGGGCTGCTCAACGGGTTCCTGATCGCCTTCGTCGAGATCCCGGCCCTGTTCGCGACGCTGGCCTCCGGCCTGCTGGTGTACGGTCTCGCCCGCACCACCGTCCTCGACGGACTGATCGCGGAGCTGCCGGGTGACCGCGAGTTCGTCCTGGCGCTGGGTCAGGGTACGGTCTTCGGGATCCCGGTCCCCATCATCGTGTTCGCGGTCGTCGCCGTGCTCGCCCAGCTGATGCTCTCCCGGACCCGAGGGGGACGCTTCATCTACGCGCACGGGGACAACGCCGGCGCGGCCGCGATCACCGGCATCGCGGTGCGGCCGCTGACCGTGTTCGAATACACGGCCAGCGCCGCGATCGGGTTCGTCGGCGGCCTGGTCACGGCGGGCGCGGTCGGCGGGCTCAACACCCAGGTCATCGACGGCTCGCTGATCTACGACGTCCTGCTCGTCGTGGTGGTCGGCGGGATCAGCCTCGTCGGCGGCCGCGGCAGCGTCGCGAGCGTGGTGGCAGGCACCGCGTTGATCGGGATCATGCTCAACGGCATGACGATCATGAACATGAACACCCACGAGCAGGACATCGTCAAGGGTCTCATCCTGCTGGCGGCGCTGGTGCTGGACAACCGGCTGCACCCGCGCGACGAAGAGACCGTTCGCCAGGGCGACTGACCGCCCCCGGACATCCACCGAAGGACAAGGAGGTCCTCCCATGCGTCCACTTCGCACTCGCGCGGTCCGCGCACTCGCACTCACCGCCGCCGCGATGCTGATCGCGACCGGCTGTTCCACCGGCACCAGGGCGAACTCGACGTCGGCCGCGGCAGGCCAGATCCCGCCGACGGCGTCCGCCGGCGAGCTCCGCAACCACGCCCTGCAGAGCATCGAGGGCAAGACCGTCGCGTTCGTCCCGGTGGGACTGGGCACTCCGCTGATGGAGGAGTGGAACCGGCAGATGGAGAGCGGCTTCAAGGCCGCCGGGCTGAACTACGTCCTGCGCGATCCCAACTGGGACACCGCGAAGCAGGCCGAAGCCGTGCAGTCGTTGATCAACGAGAAGCCCGCGGTGCTGGTGGTGCACAACTTCGACGTGCAGATCCTCGCCAAGCTCATCCAGCAGGCCGAGCAGGCCGGGATCTACGTCATCCAGATCAACATGGTGAGCAACTACAAGTCGGACGCCTTCGTCGGCGCCGACACCATCGACCTCGGCCGCCGGATCGCGACCGACATCGTCAGCGAGTGCGGCGCGCACACCCCCACCTCGCACGAGGTGCAGATCGTGCAGGGCGACGCGACCTCCGGGTTCACGCTCGACGTCATGGCGGGCGCGAAGGAGGTCTTCGACCAGCACCCAGAGATCAAGATCGTCTCCACGCAGGCGGCGAACTGGGACCGCACCAAGGCACACGACATCACCGCGACGGTGATCCAGCAGCACCCGAACCTGTGCGCCAGCTGGGGTTTCTGGGACCAGATGCAGTACGGATCGGCGGCGGCCATCAAGGAGGCCGGGAAGCTCGGGCAGGTCAAGGTGTTCACCTCCGACCACAGCTCGATCACCTGCGAGGGCATCCGCGACGGGATGTTCCACCAGTCCTACGGGTACTCGGTGCCGACGCAGGGCACGGACATCGTCGCCATCGCCAAGTACCTCCTGCAGTCCGGCCAGGCGCCCGGCACGGCCCGGATCGCCGACTACACGCCGCTGGTGAAGATCGACAAGTCCAACTGGAACCAGCCGAACATGTGTTACGACGGCAAGAGCGACGGGCTCACCGTCTCCTGACCCGCCGCCACCGAGAGGGACCGCCATGACGGCAAGTACGGAAGTCCGGCCCGTGCCCGCCCGGCGCCGGCCACCGGAGCGCAACGTTCTGGAGAACGAGAACCTGGGCACCCGGTTGCGGCACCTGCGATACCGGTTCTCCCCGCAGCAGGTGTTCGCCGAGCTCTTCGAGAAGCGGTGGATGGAACCCGCGATCCCGCTGGCGATCCTGGTCGGCGTGATCGTCTTCTTCTCCTTCGCCGCACCGGGTTTCGCCACCACGGCGAACCTGCTGTCCTCGGCGACCGAGCTCGCCGAGATCTCGCTCGTCTGCCTCGGCATGGCGATCGTGATGATCTCCGGCGGGATCGACCTGTCCGTCGGCTCGATGTTCGGGCTGTGCAACATCGTGGTGCTCCTGCTGATCACCGTCGTGGGTGTGCCCGTGGTGCCGGCGATCCTGCTGACGATCGTCGTCGGCGCGGTCCTCGGCTCGGTGAACGGGTCGATCGTGGCCTACCTCAAGGCGCGGCCGTTCCTCACCACGCTCGTCACGCTGATCATCTTCCGCGGTGTGCTCAACCTGCTGGACCTGCACTACTCGGCGCAGACCGCCACGGTGTTCCTGATGGACCCGGTGTGGGACTGGTTCAGCACGGGCAAGGTGGCCGGCATCCCGTTCAGCTTCGTCACGCTGCTCGTGGTGCTCGTCGCCGGTCACATCCTGCTCAGCCGGTCCCGGTTCGGCTGGCACGTCACCGCCGTGGGCGCGAGCAGGCGGGCCGCGCGGCACGCCGGCATCCGGGTGGAACGCGTCCTGCTGCTGGGTTACGTCATCTCCGGCGCGCTGTGCGCGCTCGCCGGTGTCTTCTACGCCGCGCGCCTGGGCAGTGCGAGCGCCCGCGTCGGCGAAGGCATGGAGCTCAGCGTGCTGACCGCGGTGATCCTCGGCGGCATCAGCCTGTCCGGCGGCAAGGGCACGGTGTGGCGGGCGTTCATCGGCGCGGCCACGATCAGCCTGCTCGGCAAGGGGCTGCTGCTGATGGACGTCGGCGGTGAGGTCCTGCAGACGGCGCTGGCCATCGTGCTGATCATCGCCGTCGGGCTCGACACCAAGTGGGGCAAGAACCGCGGCAAGGCGATCCAGAAGACCTACGTCAACCCGACGCTGGTCGAGTACGGCACCCCGCCGGACGTGCGGCGGGGCTCGGGCAGCCCGTACGAGGTCAACGACCGGCTCGGCGACGCCGAGGAGATCGGCCTCGGCGAGGTCGAGGGCCCCGAGGACGTCATCCTCGACGACCAGGGCCGGATCTACTGCGGCACCCGGCAGGGCTGGATCCTGCGGTTCTCCGGGGAGGGCTACCGCGAACGCGAGGTGTTCGCCCGCATCGGCGGGCATCCGCTCGGCCTGGCCTTCGACGCGGCGGGCAACCTGATCGTGTGCGTCGGCGGGATGGGCCTGTACTCGGTCTCGCCCGACGGCAAGCACCGCAAGCTCTCCGACGAGACCACCCGGACGTGGACCCGGTTGCGCGACGACTCCAGGCTGCGCCTGCCCGACGACCTCGACATCGCACCGGACGGCAAAATCTACTTCAGCGAGGCCACCAACCGGTTCGAGATGGCCGACTGGGTCCTCGACGGCATCGAGGGGCGGCCCAACGGTCGGCTGCTGTGCTACGACCCGGCCACGGGCAAGACCAGCACCGCGGTGCCGGACCTCGTCTTCCCCAACGGCGTGTGCTGCGCCCACGACGGCGAATCGGTGCTGATCGCCCAGACCTGGCTGTGCCGCATCCTGCGGTACTGGCACAGCGGCCCGAAGAAGGGCCGGCTGGAGGTGTTCATGGACAACTTCCCCGGGTACGTGGACAACATCAACCGCGCCTCCGGCGGCGCCTACTGGGTCGCGATCTGCGGCATGCGCTCCCCCGCCTACGACCTGGCGATGCGCATGCCGAAGTTCCGCCGCCGCATGATGAAGCGCATCCCCCGCGACGAATGGCTCTACCCGAGCATGAACCACGGCTGCGTGGTGCGGGTGTCGGAGCGGGGCGAGGTGCTCGACACCTACTGGGACCCGGGCGGGAAGAAGCACTCCACCATCACGTCGATGCGCGAGCACGACGGCTACCTGTACATCGGCGGGCTGGAGAACAACCGCATCGGCCGGATCAAGCTGCGCGAGGCGCCCGCCGCGGCCGCCGGCGAGGCCCGCGAGACGCACCACGCGTCGGTGAGCTGAGGAGGAACCGTGCCACGAGCAGAAGCGTGGGAACTGGTCAAGGAGTTCCTGTTCCCCGGCCGGTCCGGCGCCAGGGCCATCCCGCCGCTGGACGGCGGGCTCACCCCGAACGACGAGCTGGACCGCATCGAGGAGTCGATCGACGAGCTGCCCGAACCCGACGACATGGTGCGCGACGCGTTCGGCTCGCTCTACGTGACCACTGCCGACAAGGTGGTGCGGCGGTACGGGCTGAACTTCGCCCACCACGAGATCGCCGCCACCGTGCCCGGCGAGGCCGGCGCGATCACCGTCGACCGCGAAGGCGGGCTGCTGGTGTGCGTGGCGGGTCTCGGGCTCGTCCGCATCGACCAGGGTGGCGGCACCGAGGTCCTCGTCGACGCCGACGCCGACGGGGTGCCCACCCACTGCCTGACCGACGTCGTGGTGGCCGGCGACGGGACGATCTACCTCACCGACGGTTCGTCGCGCCACCACGGCGGGGACTGGGTCCGCGACCTGATGGAGCAGAACGCGCTGGGCCGGCTCCTGCGGCACGACCCGCGGACCGGGCGCACCACCGTGCTGGCCCGCGGCCTCGCCCATCCCAGCGGGGTGACGCTCACCGCGGACGAGAACTCGCTCGTCGTCAGCGAGGCGTGGTCGCACCGGCTCGTGCGGTACCCGCTGGCGGATCCGGGCCGGCCGGAGGTGCTGCGGGACAACCTGCCCGGCTACCCCGGCCGGATCAGCCCGGCCTCGGGCGGCGGGTACTGGCTCGCGGTGTTCGCGCTGCGCACCCAGCTGGTCGAGTTCGTGCTCACCCAGCGCGACTACGTCGAGGAGATGATGCGCACCATCGAACCGGATCTGTGGATCCGCCCCGCGTTGCGTGGCCTCGACTCCGGCCTGGAACCCTTGCAGGGCGGTCAGATCCGAAAGCTCGGCGTGATCAAACCGTGGGCGCCACCCCGGTCCTACGGGCTGGTGACCCGGCTGGACCCGGACGGCTACCCGGTCCGCGGCATGCACAGCCGCGGCGGCGGGCGGCGGCACGGGGTGACGTCGGTGAAGCAGTACGGCAACCGGTTGTTCGTCGCGGTCCGCGGCGCCGACGAGGTCCTGATCACGAGGGCGGGTGACGCGCGATGAGCCAGTCACTGGTGGAGCAGCTGGACATCGATCCGGCAGGCGACGGCACGCTGCTCGTCGACATGGCGAAGGTGACCAAGACCTACCGCGGGGTGCACGCCATCTCCGAGGTCGACTTCGACCTGCGCGCCGGCGAGGTGCACGCGCTGGTCGGCGAGAACGGCGCGGGCAAGTCGACGCTGTGCAAGATCCTCGCCGGCGCGGTGCAGCACTCGAGCGGGGTGGTGCGCATCAGCGGCGAGGAGGTCTCGTTCCGGCGGCCGCACGAAGCGCTCGACCACGGCATCGCGATGGTCTACCAGGAGACGAGCCTGGTGCCGACGATGACCGCGGCGCAGAACATCGAGCTCGGCCACGAAAAGCTGCTGACCCGCTTCCGCTCGCTCAACATCGGGGCCCAGCAGCTGCTGCAGTCGATGAACTTCCACGTCGATCCGACGGCCTACGTGTCCAACCTCGGCGCGGCGAAGAAGCAGATGGTGGAGATCGCGCGGGCGCTGCGGACCGGCGCCCGGATCGTCATCTTCGACGAGCCGACCGCGAGCCTGACCCCCGAGGAGACCCTGCACCTGTTCAACGTGATCGAGGACCTCCGCAACGCCGGCCTGGGCATCATCTACGTGTCCCACGCGCTGGAGGAATCGCTCGCGATCGCCAACCGCGTCACCGTCCTGCGCGACGGCAAGCGGGTGGCCTGCCTGGACGCGAAGCAGACGTCGCGGGACGAGATCGTCAAGTACATGGTGGGCAGGCCGCTCGACGGGGCGGCGCGGAACCGGCCCGCCGCGCGCGAGGGCCACGTCCGGCGCCGCCGAGTGCTGGAGGTCGAGAACCTGATCCTCGGCAACGTCGTGAAGAACATGTCGTTCTCGGCCTACGCCGGGGAGGTGCTCGGCATCGCCGGGCTGATCGGCAGCGGCCGGACGGAGACGGCGAAGATCGTCACCGGCGCACTGAAACGCAACCGGATCCACGGCGGGCGGGTGCTCCTCAACGGCAAACCGGTGCGCTACCGGGTGCCGAAGCAGGCGATCGACGACGGCATCGTCTACATCACCGAGGACCGCAAGCTCGACGGCTTCTTCGAGACGATGACCGTCGCCGACAACATCTACCTCGGTTACCTCGCCTCGCGCCGGGGCCGCAGGCAGTGGCTGTTGTCCGGCTCGCAGCGCAAGCGCATCGCCGGCGAGTGGTCGGCGAAGCTGCGCATCAAGGCGATCAACGCGGACGCGAAGATCATCGAGCTGTCCGGCGGGAACCAGCAGAAGGTCGTGGTCGGCAAGTCGCTGGTCGCCGAGCCCGAGGTGGTCATCTTCGACGAGCCCACGCGCGGCGTCGACGTCGGCGCCATCGACGAGATCCACCACCTGATCCGCACGCTCGCCGACGAGGGCAAGGCCGTTATCGTCATCTCCTCGTACCTGCCGGAGATCCTCGCCGTGTCCGACCGCATCCTGGTCACCAGGTTCGGCCGCGCGGTCGCGGAGTTCAGCCGCGCGGAGGCGACGCAGGAGAAGATCATGTACGCCGCGATCTACTGAGGCGGGGCGTAACCTTGGCAGGCACCGGCAACGGACGAAAGTCGGGTGGACAGGCGTGAAAGCAGCAGCGAGGAAGACCCGCCCCGCGCGGGGCGGGCAGGGCGACTGGCGCAATTTCGAGCCGCTCGACCTGACCCCCCTGCTGGCCGCGGCGCTCCAGGCGTTCTACGAGCGCGGGTTCTACGGCACGTCCGTGCGGGACATCGCCCGCAGGGTCGGCCAGACGGTGCCGTCGCTGTACTACCACCACGAGAACAAGGAGGGCGTGTTCGTCGCGCTGCTGGAGAAGGGCACGCTCGAGGTGGCGTGGCGGGCGCGGGCGGCGGTCGACGACGCCGGCGACCGCCCCGACCTGCAGTTCGTGAACATGATCGAGGCGGTCGTGCTGTACATGACGCACCGCGTCAAGCTGGCCACCCTGGACGTCGAACTGCGCTACCTGTCGGCCCCGAACCGCAAGCGCTACGCGGCCATCCGCAAGGAAGTGGAAGACCTGCTGGTCCGCGTCGTCACCGACGGCACGGTGCAGGGCATCTTCACGGTGGCGCAGCCCGCCGAGACGGCCCGCGCCCTGCTCGGCATGTGCCAGTCCATCGCGCGCTGGTACCACCCCACGGGCCCGATGACACCCGAAGAGGTCGCCCGGCGCTACGTCGACATCGCGTTGATGAGCGTGGGGGTCCACGAGCGCCCGAAGCACCTGGAGGGTGTTCCCGGCCGGTGAGGTCCACCGGCCGGGAACCCTCGTCATCCCGCCGACTCGGCCAGCTTCAGCACCTGCTCGAGGGTCAGCTCCATCGAGTCGATGTCGTCCTGCAACGGCACATCCCACTCGTCCTGGAGGTTCATGAACAACTCGGCTACCGCGAGCGAATCCAGGCCGAGTTCGGCCAGGGTGGCGCCGGGGTCGATCTGCTCCGGGTCGGCCGAGAACTTCTCGACCAGGGTCCGGGTCAACTGCTCGTAGCGTTCGGTCATCGCTTCCTCTCCTGGAACTGTGATCAAGCGTGGGTGGCGACCCGGCGGCCGGGCGCCGCGGGTTCCGGCGCTCCGGCGGCGTGCGGGGCGAGGCTGTAGGGCACGGCGGCCGGGAACCGCAGTGCCACCGAGCCCCACGTGAAGCCGGCGCCGAACGCGGCGAGAAGGGTGCGGTCGCCAGGGCCGGCAGCCCCGCGAAGCGCGGCGTCCGCGACAGCCAGTGGCACCGACGCGGCGGCCGTGTTCCCCAGTTCGCGCAGATTCCCCTGCTGCCGGCCGGGTGGAAGACCGAGGTGCTCGGCGACGCTGTCGAGGATCCGCTGGTTCGCCTGGTGGCCGATGAACACGTCGACCTCTTCGACCGACCAGCCCGCTCCGCTCAGCGCGGCCCTGGCGGTCGCGGTCATCCGGCGGACGGCGCTGGTGTAGAGCGCGCGCCCGTTCATCTTGACGTACAGCTCCTCGACCGGGCCCTGGCTCATCCGGAACGGCGACCTCGACCCGCCGGCCGGCACGTGGAAAACCTCCAGCCCGGTGCCGTCGCTGCCCAGCTGGATCGACTCGATCGCACCCGGGTCTCCTGGCGCCGCGGGGGCCACCACGACCGCCCCTGCCCCGTCGCCGAACAGGATCGCGGTGTCCCGGTCGTGCGGGTCGATCAACGTCGTCGTGTAGGTCTCCGCGGCGACGACGAGGACCTGCCGGTACGTTCCCGCCACGACGAGCGCATGGGCCAGGGAGAGCGCGTACACGAACCCCGAACAGGCGGCGGAGACGTCGACCGCGGCGATGTCCTTGAGGCCCAGGCGGTGCGCGATGTGCGGCGCGGTCGACGGGCACCGGTGATCCGGCGTGGTCGTAGCCAGGATCACCATGTCCGGGCGGACGTCGCCCCCCGTCACGAACCGGGCGGAGGCGAGGGCCGCGGCACCAGCGGCGACGCCGAGATCGCCGGTGCTCGTGTACTCGTCGGCCATCCGCCGCGCACTGATCCCGGTGCGCGTCCGGATCCACTCGTCACTCGAATCGAGCCCGTTGTCCTGGATCAACCTGTCGTTCGGCACGATGTCGGGCGGAAGGCTCATACCCAGCCCGATGAGACCGGAAGTAGTCATCACACACTCTCCTTGGCACGGGCGGCAGGGGCGGGGGTGGCGTCCAGCAGCCGAACGCCCGGCGCCCAGGTCAGCAACGCACTGCCCCACGTCATGCCGGCGCCGAACGCGACGAGGACCACCCGGGAGCCCGGCCGCAAACGTCCCCGGGCCACCGCCTCTGCGATCGCGTAGGGTGTGCATCCGGACCCGATGTTGCCGATGCGGTCGGCCACCACGATGAGCCGCTCCTGGTCGATCCCGTGCTCGGCGGCCACTGCCTTCAACAGCACCGGGTTCGCCTGGTGGCAGGCGAAAGCGTCGATTTCGTCCAGTTTCAGGTCGTTGTCGGCCAGCAGATCGTGCAGCAGCTGCGGGAACTTGGACCGGAAGAACTGGGTGACCGCCCTTCCGTCCATCCGGATGGTGTGCTCACGGCGTTCTACAGTGGACAGGCTGGCCGGAAGACGGCTACCGCCACCCGGCACCACGACGGCGTCCGCCAGGTCGCTCTCGGTGCCGAGACAGATCTCGTCGAACCCCGTCCCGTCGGGAACCGGTCCGAGCACCGTCGCGGCGGCACCGTCGCCGAAGATGACAGCGGTGGCACGGTCGTCCGGATCCAGGAACCGGGAGAACACCTCAACGCCGATCACGACCGCGTACCCACCCGTCGGGTTGTCCCGCAGCCAGTCGCGCGCGATCTTGACCGCGAACAGCCAGCCGGCGCAGGCCCCGTTGACGTCGAAGGACACCGCGTTGACCGCTCCCAGCGCGGCTTGCACCCGGCAGGCCGTCGCCGGGCTGGGCTCGTCGGCCGTCGTTGTCGCCACGACGAGCAGCGACACCTGCGCGGGGTCGAGCTCCGCGGCCGACAAGGCAGCCTCGGCAGCGGGTGTGGCCAGGTCCGAAGCGGCTTCCCCGGGTGCGGCGACGTGCCGGGTGAGCACTCCCGTCCGGCGTCCGACCCACTCCGCGTTCACACCGGGAGTGCGAGCGGCGACGTCCTCGTTCGTCCGCATCTCGCTCGGCAGGTACCGGCCCAGGCCGATGATCCCCACGTTCGTGTTCATGACTTCCCCTCCGTGCCCTTGCCGAACACCGCCCGGCCTGGCCCGTGCTCGAAGAAACTGCGCATCCCGATCTTCCGATCGGGCGCGTTGAAGGATTCGACGAAGTTCTGCAGTTCGACGGCGAGGCCGTCGTCCTGTCCGTACTCGAGCGCGGCTTTGGCCGCCCGCAGCCCCGTCGCGGAGCTGCCGGCGTAACGCGCTGCCCAGCTCTTCGCCTCGGTGAGCACTTCACCGTCGGGCACCACCAGATCGGCCAGCCCGATCTGCCCGGCTTCCGCGGCGGCGAGTGCCCGTCCCGAGTAGACGATCTCCTTGGCGCGTGGAAGACCGACCACAGCGGTCAGGCGCTGGGTGCCACCGCCGGTGGGGATGACCCCGAGCAGGATCTCGGGCAGTCCGATCACGCTGTTGTCCGCGCAGACCCGGAAGTCGGCGGCGAGCGCGAGCTCGCACCCTCCACCCACAGCCGCTCCACGGATGGCCGCGATCACGGGCACCGGTATGTGCGCCACCGACATCACCGCGTCCTGCATCGCCTTGGCGTGTTCCCGCGCATCCTCGTCGGCGAGCTGCTCGAGCTCGTGGATGTCGGCTCCGGCGGAGAACGCCTTCGGTCCTCCGTACAGAACGACGGCCTTGATGTCGAGTCTGCCTGCGATTTCCTCGGCCACCTTCCGCAGCGAGTTCAGCAACTCGAGGTTCAGGACGTTGAGCGGCGGCCGGTCCATCCGGACCGTGGCCACGGCACCCTCGACCGCCACGTCGACGTACACGGTGTTCTCCCTACTGTCGGTTCGCTTGGTCAGGACCACAGAAGACCCCCGTTGACCTCCAGGACGTGCCCGTTGACGTAGGAGCCCTCCGCACTGGCGAGGAACACGGCGGCGGCCGCGACCTCCGACGGCTCACCGGGACGGCCGGACACCATCATGCGTTCGTACCGGGAACGCAGCCGCTCGTCGTCGCGCAGGGGTTCGTACATCCCGGTGTTGACGAATCCAGGGGCGATGCAGTTCACGAGGATTCCCTTTTTCGCCAGCTCCACGGCGGATGCCCGGGTGAACATCTCGAGCGCGGCCTTCGAAGCCGAGTACGCGGCAGCGCCGGGCGCGACGCGTGTCGACATGCCGGCCGAGATGTTGATGATGCGCCCACCCCCGGCCGCCTCCATGCACGGAACCACGTACTTCGTGCAGTGGAAAGCGCCCGTCAGGTTGGTGTCCAGCACCTCTCGCCATTCTCGTTCTCCGAGGTCCACGATCTTGCCGTTGCGGCTGACTCCCGCGTTCGAGACGAGGATGTCCACGCGCCCGAACCGCCGCATCGCCGCGTCCATGAGCGACCGGACCGAGTCCGCCGAGCAGACGTCGACGGTGGTGACGCTCACCCGGTCGCCATGTGCCGCCCGGAGTTCGGCGAGAGGAGCTTCCCTCCGGGCAGCGCAGATGACGCTCGCTCCCTCTTGGAGAAATGCGCCCGCCATGGCGAGGCCGAGACCACGCGTGCCGCCGGTCACGATCGCCACGTTCCCGGCGAGCCTCCCTCTCCTCGCCCGGTCCCCGTTGGACTGGATCGCGGACGACGCGAGGGCCGTGCCGCTGTCACTACTCACCACTCAACCTCCGTTGTGCGTCGATGCCGCGAGCGAGAGGCTCGTCGCCTCCCGGTACGCGCCGAAATGAGTGCGCTCGTTTTCGGTGAGCCGGCGCGGCGTGCCGTACCGGAGGTCGACCGGGACGAGATCGGCCTCGCCCTCCAGGTAGCCGTACGCGTCGTCCCGGACGAGGTAGGCGAAGCGCACGACAGCCGCCTTGATGTCCGTCACCCAGGTTTCCACCGTGATCGGTTCCGTCCGGTAGCACAACGGCCGGAGGTAGGTCATGGACTGCCGGGTGACCACACTGCCGCGCGCCAGATCCTGTGCCTCGTACCGGGGCAACAGCCGGTGGATCAGTTCCAGCCGGCATTCTCCGAGGTACCGCAGGTAGGACGTGTCGGCTACATGTCCCAAGGAGTCCAAATCGGACCACCGCATCGCGCAGTGGTACCGGAATCTGCTCATGACCCCACTTCCTTCACCGCTCTTCGTGCTCGTGCACGCTGCGGCCAATCACGGCGCACCCGCATTTCGTCGATCAGCCGGGTCGCCGCGCGGCTCGCGGTGGCGTTGCGCCGGCGACGCGGGTAGTCGCACCACGTGTCCAGCCACGGCCGCGGCAGCCCCGATCGGCGCAGTACGACGGGAAGTGCGTAGTGGGCTTGCACGTCGCCCACTTCGCACACACCGCCCTCGCCTGCCCGGTACAAGTCACCCGAGCGCGCCAGCGTCGCCCGGAACGCCTGCTCGAATTCCGGACGCCGGTCCTGCTCGGCTATGAGCTGGCCTGCCGACATCCGCCACTGACCGAACTGCCTGGACTGGCCACGCTCGACGAGCGCGAGCGCCGTGCGCCAGCCGGGCGCGGTCGCGTCCGCGAGATGCGACCGGGCCAGCACCACCAGGCCGGCTGCCAGGACGAGACCCCGGGCGACGACCGAGGGCCACGACTGGTCGGTTGTGTGGAACAGACCGCTGGGCCACCACTCACGAGGTGGACGGCGGGTCAACCGGATTCGGTCGGGCATCCCGCTGCCACCACAGGCGGTCGCGATCTCCTGCGCGTGCAAGAGGTTGTTCCTGCTGATCGCATCGAGACCACGAGCCCTGACGGGACCGGCCTCGTCCTGCTGGGTCCGGGCCACGAACGACATCAGGCACAGGTCGTCCACCAGAGCGGTCCAGATTTGCGCCGGCTCTGCATCGGGCCGGGCTTCCGCACGGGACGAGTGACCTGTTCGCCGTCCGTGAGCCGCGCCCACGGAACCGACTTCCACGAAGATCCTCTCCGCATAGGGGCCAGCTGATCCGCCTCGTACTTCCGTAGTAACAGGACGATTCGCGTGACCGTGCCACCTACGTCATCCATGTAAGCGGCGATCAACACGGCACGCCAGTGTTCCGGCGCAGTCGGATGTTGAACGTGTTGAACGGAAGGGCGGCGGCCAAGGATTGGCCCCTGCCTGTCGCATCTCGATCGGCGATATGAAGGTGTACGAGCCGTCACGGGCGCGGTGTCCGCCAGTGGGAGGCGTGCAGGATGTCACGGGATCCGAACGAAAAGTTGCGGCAGCTGCTGGCGGTGGCCGACTGGACGCGGGAAGGCCTGGCACGGGCCGTCAACGCCGTCGCCGCCGAATCCGGCCGGACACTGACCTACGACCGGACCTCGGTCTCGCACTGGCTGCGGGGAGCGACACCAAGGGGAGAAACGCCCTTGTACATCGCCGAAGCCCTCTCGCGACGGCTGGGGCGGGTCGTCACCCCGGACGAAGCCGGCTTCACGGGTCCGGCGACTCGAAAGAGCACCACCGGCACGGACGCTTTCGCCGCGCTCCGGCACCTCGCCCGGGCGGACCTCTCCTCGATCTGGACCGGATCCCAGGAGAGACGCATCTACCGGCGAACGGACCTCGAAGTACCCGGCTGGCCGGACGGGCTGCCCGGCTACTCCACTCCAGACCGGCTTCCACCGGCAGGTGAGGCCCTCGGGACCATGATCTCCACCTTCGAATCGGTCGATCGCCGCTTCGGCGGCGGCCACGCGCGCGTGGCACTCGTCGCCTACCTGGCCGAGGACGTCGTCGACGTCGCGGGCCGCGCAACCCCGGGTAGGACCCGCCGAGCATTGTGCGCGGCCGCCGCCACTGCCTGCGACCTCGCGGGGTTCATGTCTTTCGACAGCCATTTCCACGGTCTCGCACTGGCCTACTTCCGCATCGCCGTGCGGCTGGCGATCGAGTCCGGCGACCCGGCTCTCTACGCGGCCATCCTGCGGAACATCAGTCTCCAGGCGTGGACGCTGGGCGATGCCGGAAACGCGAACCGGCTAGCGGAAGCCGCTCTCGCGGTGGGCGAGCGCGCCGTGCGGCGGGACCAGCTGGCGGAATTCCTGGGCCACGCGGCCATCACCCGTGCCGCGTCGAACCGCAGGGCCGACGCGCGCGACGCGCTGGCCGCGGCCGAACACGTCCTCTCCGGAACCGGAACCGACAGCGCGACCTTCACGTATCAGCGGGCCATCGTGCTGGAATACGCCGGTGAGCTTGCCGCATCGCAGCGCGCACTAGCGGTTTCGGTGAAGCAACGCGCTGCGGCCGAGCGCCGCTCACGCGCGCTGACCACCGCGCGGCTGGCCGGCCTGCGGATCCGGACTGGACAGATCGACAAGGCGCAGGAGGCCGTTCGCGAGCTGCTGGACGATCACGTCTGGCTGACCTCGGCCCGGGTGGACGCCGCACTCGACGACCTGATCCGGCAGCTCTCGAGGTTCCGGGGTCGGCCATCGTCCGACCTGCTGCTGCTCGAGCTGCGACAGCGCCGTCGTCAACCGGCGGCGTTCACGTTGGAAGGTGGAAACGACGATGCCGTCCGGGCCTGATCTGGCCGCTGTCATCACGCTCATCGACGAGCACGCCGACAAAAGGCTCTCCGTACCGGAGCTCGCGAGGTACGCACGGGTGAGCGTGCGCTGGCTCCAGCGGCGGTTCCAGGAGGAGCTCGGTGTCTCGCCCAACGCCTACATCCGGCTGACCCGGCTGCGGCGAATCCACGAAGACCTCCTCGCCGGAGATCCGGAAGCGGGCTGCACGGTCGAGGCGGTGACCAGCCGCTGGGGCGTGCGTCACTGCGGGCGCTTCGCCGCCTGGTACCGCAGCCACTACGACGAGCTCCCCTCGGCCACGTTGCACCGGCGCTGACGGGTCGTGCGATGCGGCGGCCACCGGCGCTGTCGGCTGAGCAGCGCGAGCGCGGTGGGCCAGACGGGCTTCACCGTCGAGCAGCGCCTCCGGCAAGTGCAGAACCTCCGCCAGCCATCTCCTCCAGTAGGGCCGCGGTATCCGTTTGCCGCGCTCCCACCGCGCGACCTGCTCGCGGGTGATCGCGGAATTACCCGAAATCCGGAGAAGTTCGGCCGCCAACGTGTACTGGCTGTACCCCATGCGCAGTCGAGCGGCCCGGATCAGCGATCCGGCAGCGGTGCGCGGGTCCCGGATTTCCGTCGTGTGGAGTTGGGTGGTCACCACACCAAGTTAGGAACGTGACAAGACCATACCTATTCACTTGCCGCCAGGTTCTTGTCCACTTTCCGCCAACGAGGTCAGCGCGGCTCGCCGCTTCGTCTCCGACGGGAGTTCGCCGAACCTCTCTCGGTAGAGGCGCGCGAAACGTCCGAAATTCGACACCCCTTCCCGTGATGCGATCTGGGTCACGGTCTCGTTGCCGGACCGGCCGGCGCGAGCCAGTTCCGTGTGCACCCGCCGCAATCGAACGTCGCTCACGTACCTCATCGGGGACACACCCAGTTGTTCGCGGAAGGCACGTTGCAGGGACCGTTCGCTCACCCCGGCGAACGCGGCCAGTTCGGCCGCGGAGGCCGGCAAGGACGGAACCTGTTCGATGTAGTCCGTCACCTTACGCACGACTCTCGACGCCACCGGTGCTTCGGCCCGTGTGAGCTCGTGGGAGTAGGTGTGCGGCTGGGCGTAGACGACGGCGGTGGTGAGCAACTGCTCGACCGCCGTGAGGACGCCCTGCTGCATCAGGAGCGAGTTTCCCGCGCTCAAGCCCTCGGCGATGCCGTGGGTGAGATCCCGGATCTGCTTGCCCGTCCCGCTTCGGAGGTCGACGAAGGGGTCGAACCGCGGCGGCGACCCGATCTGCCGGTGGATGAGCGACTCGACCCTCGCCATCACGACATCTCGCGGCAACTTCACCATAAGCTGCCCGCAACCCCGCTCCCACACCATGTCCAGCTCGTCGTCCGGGGAGACCAGCGCGGCCGTTCCCGGTGCGATCACCCGGCTCTGCCCGCCCGTGTTGACCAGGCAACGTCCGGTGTGGGGAATCAGCAGGACGTAGAAGGTCTCCAGCGGTCCGGGGATGACGTGGACGTCCTCCGCTCCGTAGCTGACGTAGTGCAGGGACGCCTTCCCTACCGGCGCGACGTGGTGGCGCGCCTCGAACCCGCTGGCGCGACGATCCAGCGGCACCAGGCGATGGGATCGCATCATCCGGGCGGTCTTGTCCCGGGATTCGTCGACCCTCGTGGTGTGGTAGTACTCGAATCGCTTGAGTGGCAACTCATCCATCGGTTCCTCGCAGGCGTGAACCACCTGATCTCGTGGATCCACGCTGACCCCCAGGAACGACGGTACCGAGCGATCAGCCGCACCGCGACGCGCCCGGGCGATCCACTCGGGGTGTCGGGAACAGTTCACCTGTTCGGCCGACAACAGCGAACTGCTGGCCCCTACCCGGTAGTGCGGATTTTTCTGCATCCTGAGTCTGCCGGGGAGACAAATACCAGCAGTACCAAGAAACTGGGGGAACAGTGAGCAAGGGATTGATCACGCTCGTCAACCCGAATCTGGTGCACCCGCCGATCACACCGTACGCACTGGACATCCTGACGACCTCGCTGGAGGACGCCGGATTCGACGTCGAAGTCCTGGATCTCACGTTCTCGCGGACGAACTGGACGGAGGTCGTGGACGAGTACTTCGGTCGCAGGCAGCCGATGCTGATCGGAGTCACCATCCGCAACACCGACACGATCTACCCCCAGGAACAACGCGTTTTCCTCGGCTCCCACAAGGAGATCATCGACCGCGTGCGCGCCCGCACGGGTTCACCTGTCGTGGCAGGGGGTGTCGGCTTCTCGTCGATGCCCTACGCGCTGGTCGATTACCTCGGAATCGACTACGGCGTCAAGGGGCCAGGAGAAGTCACGCTGGTGCAACTCGCCGAAGCCCTCGCAGGCGGGAGGCGACCGGAAACCGTCCCCGGCCTGATCGTCAACCACGGCGCAGCGGGTGTGCACCGCGTCCCCCACCCGGATCCTGTCGTCGCGGCCGGCCGGGTACCGCTTGTCCAGCGGGTCACGCCTTACCGCCGGCATTCCGGCCGCCCCGACCGCGTCGACAACCTCACCTATTTCCGTCGCGGCGGACTGGGCAACATCCTCACCAAGAACGGATGCGCCTTCGCCTGCACGCACTGCGTCGAGCCGGATGCCAAGGGCAACCGGTTCGCCCGCCGGACGGAGACCGCGGTGGTGGACGAGATGGAGACCCTGCTGGCTCAGGGCATTCACGACTTGCACACGACCGACAGCGAGTTCAACCTGAACATCGCGCACAGCAAGGCCGTCCTGCGGGAGATCGTGCGGCGCAGGTCGCGGGACTCCTCCTCGCCGTTGCATGACCTGCGCTTGTGGGTCTACGTCCAGCCGGCTCCCTTCGACGCCGAGTACGCGGCGCTGCTCGCGGAAGCCGGGTGCGCGGGCATCAACGTCGCCCCGGACCATTCGCGGCCCGAACTGCTCGACGGCTGGAAGGTGAGCTCGGGTGGCACCCGGTTCTACACCTTCGAAGACGTCCGGAACGTGTGCCGCTGGGCCTCCGAGCACGGCATCGCCACGATGGTCGAGGCGCTGCTCGGCATGCCCGGTGAAACTCCGGAGACGATGCTGGCGTGCGTCGACGACTTCCAGTCCCTGGACGCGACGGTTGTCGGTTACACGCTCGGTATCCGGGTGTTCCCGTACTCACCGCTGGGACGCGAGCTGGCTGCCGCGAGCGGCGGCGAGGTGGCGGTGCCCGGCCTGCAGTCCAACGACGCCGAGGAGCCGATCGTGCTGACTCCGCTGGGGGACAGTGCGGACACGGTGAGCTATGAACGACAGTTCATGTTCGACCGCCAGGGCCGGTTCCGGCCCGTCTACTACTTCTCGCCACACCTCCTCGGCGAGGACGAGCGGGGCCCCGGCCAGCGGTACGACCACGCGCTGGCGCTGTTGTGGGAGCGCGTCCCGCAGCGTGACCGGCTCCGGGTCATGCTCCCGACCCGTCCCGGTCTCAGCCCGGAGGACAACAACTACGCGGACAACCCGTTCCTCCTGCGGCTGACCGAACTGGGCTACACCGGGGCGTACTGGTCCCACTGGCCCAAGCGGTACGAGATCATGGAGGGGGTGCCCGCGTGACGGAACCGCGTCGCGTGGTCGCTCGTTGTAGGCCTCGTGGACCCGGTCGAGACCGTGATCGCGTGGGGGATTCCCGGCGGGACGTTGCTGCTGGTCGCCGTGGGGACCGTCGAGCTGATCCGCAAGAAGCGGGGCAAGCGGACCGGCACGCCGCTGGCTGCCACGTACGCCGATGAGGTGACGGCCATGTTCTACGGCACCAAGCGCCTCGAACTGGAGCACCGCGACTCGATGTCGATGATGCGTGAGGAGGACGCCCAGGGCGCTCCCCCGGCGCTCGACCTCGAGCGGGGTGTCATCCGCCTGCGGCGGCACTAGGGCTCACCGCCGCGGGACTGGGCTCACCACGGCGGGACTGGCGCACACCACGGCGGGACCGGAGCTCGCTACCGCGGGACTGGGGCTCACCGCCGCCGGGCCTGGGGCTGGCCGCGGCGGAACTGGAGCTCGCTACCGCGGGACTAGGGCTCAGCGCCGCGGGGCTGGGGCTCGCTACCGCGGGACTGGGGATCACCGCCGCAGGAGGTGTTCGCCCGCCAGGTGGATCGCCTCGCGCTTCGTGCGGCCCGGGTGGTCGGCGGCGATGAAGTGCCTGCCGATGGCGAGCGCGAATGCGAGCGTGCTGCGTGCCTCGATCTCGTCCGGGTCGGTCAGGAAACTGCCGAACACCCCGCGCAGGAAGTCCATCCGCTCGTTGTCGATCCGCCGCAGCCGCTCGGCGACCGCGGCGTCGTGGCGGGCCCACGCGCGCACCGCCAGGTCGATCCGGTGCAGGTCCTCGCTGAAGCTCAGCTGCCCCACCCGCCGGAACTGCTCGACCACGTCGTCACCGGCCACCGCGGCGAGGATTTCCCCGGTGCACCGGCGTTCCCACTCGTCGAGCATCTCGGCCAGCAACGCGGGACGGCCGTCGAAGTGGCCGTAGAACCCGCCCTTCGTCACGCCGAGCCGGGCGGCCAGCACCTCGACGCGGACCGCGTCCGGCCCGCCCTCGGAAAGCGCTTCCAGGCCGGCCTCGATCCAGCGGGCACGTGTCGTGCGGGCGACGGCGGGAATCTGGCACCTCCAGCGTTTTCGTGTACGGTACCGTACAAATGAACCATACGGCACCGTACAAAAGAGGTGGCCCATGCCCCGACTGGCCGAATCCGCCCACACCGGGCACCCGTGGCGGATTCACGAGTTCACCGGCGACTTCGCGGTCGAGGACGTGTGGTCGTTCCGCACACCCGGCGCCGGCCCGGGCGACTTCCCGGCGATGCTCGCCGCGATGCGCACGGCGGGCAGCCTCACGCACCAGCCGCGAGCGGTGCGGTTCCTGTTCGCCCTGCGCTGGCGGATCGGCGCGCTCCTGGGCTGGGACACGCCCGCCGCGGGAGTCGGCCGCCGCGTCGCCTCGCTGCGCGACCGCCTGCCCGCCGACCTCCGCGACGCCCCTCGCGGCCCGGACAGCGACGGGATGCCGCTCAAGGCGGTCTACGAGACGGGCACGGAAGCCGCGCGCGAGCTGGCGAACAAGACCGTCCACACGGTGATGCACCTCGGCTGGACCCGCGGCGGGAACGGCGACCACGAGCTGCGGATGGCGGTGCTCGTCAAGCCCAACGGCTGGTTCGGCCGGCTCTACCTGACCGTGATCGCCCCGTTCCGATACCTCGTGGTCTACCCGGCGCTGACGCGGCAGTGGGAGCGCGCGTGGCTGGCTCGGTGACGCGCCTGCGCTGGGCGAGCGGGATCATGGTCGCCCTCGGCGCGGGACACCTGGCCCTCATCGGAACCCTCGCCTGGACCGACTTCGCCGGCTGGGTGGACCGCGGGGTGTGGGCGGCCGTCCCGCTGCTGGACGAGACCCGGAACGGCCTCGCCTTCTGGGCCGGCCCCGGGAGTTTCGGCGTCCCGCTGGTGCTCCTCGGTTGCCTGACCTGGCACCTGGCCGGCCGGGGGACACCGCCACCCGCCTGGCTAGGCTGGGCCGTCGCGGCCTGGTGCGCGGTCGGCGGGCTGCTGCTCGTGCCGTCGCCGTTCGTCGCCGGAGTCGTCGCGGGCGCGCTCATCGTCGCGGCGGCGCGCGAGGTCACCCCTCGGCCAGGGCCTCCTCGCGCGTAGTGCACAGCCGCACGATCGCGTCGGCCCCGGTGATCTCCAGCGGCCGCCGGGTGAAGCCCGATCCGACCACCACGTGCACCTTCCCCGGCGCCTCGGTGCCCGCGGCCAGCACGACCGCGATCCCCGCCGAGGCCAGGAAGCTCACCTCGCTCAGGTCGATCACCAGGCGCCGCGGGCACGCGCGCGCCGCGGGCAGGGCGACGGCCTCGAACGCGGGCGCGGTCAGGTGGTCGAGTTCGCCTGCGACGCGCACCAGCGTCGCGCCGGGCAGGTGCTCCACGTGCACGTCCACGTGCGCGACGGGCTCGTTCGGCTGGAAGGAGGACACCGTTCGATCTAACCGCGACCGGCCGACCGCGCAAAGCCGGTCTTGCGTCCGGCGAACCCGTGTGGCCTAATATGGCATCAAGTGCCAAAATGGTGTCCCTCATCGGCGAGGCGGAGTGGCGAGATGTCCAACGGTTGGTTCGAGACGGTGGCCGAAGCTCAGCGGCGGGCCAGGAAACGGCTGCCGAAGTCGGTCTACGGCGCACTGGTGGCGGGTTCCGAACGCGGGATCACGGTCGACGACAACATCGCGGCGTTCGCCGAACTCGGCTTCGCCCCGCACGTCGCCGGGCTGTCCGACAAGCGCGAACTGGGCACCACCGTGATGGGCCAGCCGATCTCGCTGCCCGTCGTCATCTCTCCCACCGGCGTTCAGGCCGTGCACCCCGACGGCGAGGTGGCCGTCGCCCGCGCCGCGGCCGCGCGCGGCACCGCGATGGGTCTCAGCTCGTTCGCCAGCAAGTCCATCGAGGAGGTCGCGGCGGCCAACCCGCAGACCTTTTTCCAGATGTACTGGGTCGGCAGCCGGGACGTGCTCGTGCAGCGCATGGAGCGCGCCAGGGCCGCCGGCGCGGTCGGGCTGATCATGACGCTGGACTGGTCGTTCTCCACCGGCCGCGACTGGGGCAGCCCGGTCATCCCGGAGAAGCTGGACCTGAAGGCGATGATGCGGTTCGCGCCGGAAGGCATCACGCGGCCGAAGTGGCTGTGGGACTTCGCGAAGACACGCAAGCTTCCCGACCTGACCACCCCGAACCTGACCCCGCCGGGCGGCACGGCCCCGACGTTCTTCGGCGCCTACGGCGAGTGGATGCAGACGCCGCTGCCGACGTGGGAGGACGTCGCGTGGCTGCGGGAGCAGTGGGGCGGGCCGTTCATGCTCAAGGGCGTCATGCGGGTGGACGACGCCAAGCGGGCCGTGGACGCCGGCGTCACCGCGATCTCGGTGTCCAACCACGGCGGCAACAACCTCGACGGCACCCCGGCCCCGATCCGCGCGCTGCCCGCGATCGCGGACGCCGTGGGCGGCGACGTCGAGGTGCTGCTGGACGGCGGCATCCGGCGCGGCAGCGACGTCGTCAAGGCGATCGCCCTCGGCGCGAAGGCCGTGCTCATCGGCCGCGCGTACCTGTGGGGCCTGGCGGCGAACGGGCAGGCCGGGGTGGAGAACGTGCTGGACATCCTCCGCGGCGGCATCGACTCGGCCGTCCTGGGCCTCGGCAAGACGTCGATCCACGACCTCACCCGCGACGACGTGGTGATTCCGCCTGGCTTCGAGCGCGCCCTCGGCGTGCCGAAGAGCTGAGCCACCCCGGCGGCGGGCTTCGAGCGGACGAGCCCGCCGCCGGGGTTTCCAACGACGGCGGCCGGTAACGGAACGAGCGCGCCCGCGACTACCGGACGTACCCGTTCAGCCGCATCGCCCGGAGGAAACCCGGGCTTAGCCTGGATCCGCGACACACCGGTCGGCACTCGCGGTTCCGCGACGCGTTGCCGGTACTTTCACCGGACAGGGGAATCGAGGATGGATCACCGATGAGCTCTTCCATCGACAAGGGTTCCGACGCCGTCCGTGAGGTGCCGATCGCCGCTCCGGCCGACCGCGCCGAGTACCGGCGGTACCGCCTCGACCAAGTGCAACGGGAGCTCCCCCCGAACGCGGGCAAGGACCTCCGCAAGTGGATCAGCGACATCGAGAGCAAGCGGCTGGCGCAGGAACAGGGCGAGGGCTAACCGGCTTCCAGCCGTTCCCGGCCGGTGCCGGTCAGCAACCGGATCAGCGTGTTCATCCGCTCGTCGTCGTGCTCGTCGATGATCGAGCCCTGGCCCTGCACATTGGTCGAGAGAACGATGACCCCGGCCTGGAACTTCCGCGACTCCGACCCCACCCGGATCGGCACCGCCAGTGATTTCTTCCACCGGTCCCGCGGGCCGTTCGGCCCGGACTGCAGCTCGACGACACCGTTGCAGAAGGCCCGAACGGCGAGGAACTCGCTGTCGACGTCGATCTCCTCGTTCCGCATCGTCTGGTGGTCGAGCCAGGTGCCGGTCGAGGACGCCCACAGCTGAAGTCCCCGGCAGTGCGACGAAGGCTTCCAGCGCACCCACAGTTCGAGCTTGAGCCGCTCCCTGGCCCCGATCATGACGGCCGCGGTCTTCTGTATCCGGTCCAGAGCGCGTTTGAGCTCGTTGTGATCCTTGCGCTGGGCGTTCACGGTCGGCTTACCGGAGGCGTTCGAGCGGTCGCCGATCCAGCGCTTCCACCAGTCGGCGAGCCGGATGCCGTACTGGGACAGCTGGTAGGCGGCGTCCTCGTGCCCGCCGCGGGCGCACTCACTGGCGATGGCGAGTTCCTTGACGAACTGCGGCGCCTGCGAGTAGAAGTCCGGCGCCACCACCTGGACGCGGAACAGTTCGCACCGGCGCCGCTGCGCGTAGATGAGGTCGTCGTAGGTCTGCGGGTGGTTGCCGTACGCCCCGGGCGAGCCCCGGTAGTTCTGGCGTGGGAAGAGCGCCCACCGCCGGTGTCCCGCCGCCTTCGTCTTCCACAGTGCCCGCATGAGCGGGGCGTCCTCCAGGCTGGATCCGAGGATCAGCAGATCGTTGCGCTCCAGCATGCCGGTGAGGACCGCGCTGCTGCCCGCCTCTGTCCGGAGGTAGTCCACCTCGTCGAGCACGATGTCCTCGGCCACCGCGGCGTTGCGCTCCGGCAGGATCACCCCGTGCAGGTGCACCACCGGCAGGACGCCGCGGATCTCCTCCAGGAGACGACTCACCGCCTGCTCGTCGAGCGCGTGGTCCAGTGGCAGCACACGTGACTGGACCAGTTCGGCCGTCGCGGAGTCGCTGCTCGCGTCGCGCAGGCCGTTTTCGAGGTACTGGTCGTAGTTGGTGGTCACGATGGCGACTTCGTGACCGGAGGCGAGCTTCTCCTTGCAGAACTGCCCGAT
Source organism: Amycolatopsis sp. NPDC006125 (assembly GCF_040614195.1). Lineage (NCBI taxonomy): Bacteria > Bacillati > Actinomycetota > Actinomycetes > Pseudonocardiales > Pseudonocardiaceae > Amycolatopsis > Amycolatopsis sp. NPDC006125. The sequence continues at coordinate 54,096 of NZ_JBEXTZ010000005.1, read as the reverse complement.
CGCGGCGGTGTAGTCGCCGCCCCGCCAGCGCGCCTCCTGGTAGAGCGCCCGGCGCAGGAGGTTCGCGACCACCCGCGACGCCGCGTCCGGCTCGGCGCGCTGGAAGTACTCGTTGGCGATGGAAGCTTGTTTCGGCAGGTCGAAGGTCTCTGCGATGGCTGCACTCGGTTCGGACCGCTCTCCCAGCTCTCCGAACAGCAGCTTGACCATGCTGCTCCAGCTGTGGCCGCTCTCGGTGATCGTGACACCGGCGCCGACGTAGATCACCAGGTGTTCCGACGCGGCGATCTCCTCGATCAACCGGATGGTCCGGGGCTGGTGGAAGAACGGCTCGCGGCTTCGTCCGGGCATCCTGCCGTCGGGCTCCATCCGTGCACCTCCGCACACCTTTCCCGACGAGTCGCCCGCTTCTTGAACTGCGTTACACCGCGTCCGGACGCAGTGAGCTTCGGGACAACTCACTCGGCACCGGACGTTCCGGAAGGTACTTTCACAAGGCAACCATCCGTGCACGAACTCCGGAGCCGCATGTCCTCGTCTCCCGGCCGCCTCACGGCGGTTCTCGCGCTGGCCGGTGTCGTCGTCGCCGTCATGCAGACCCTCATGGTGCCGCTGCTGGCCGACCTGCCGTCGCTGCTGCACAGCGACAGCTCCGACACCGCCTGGGTCATCACGATCACCCTGCTCACCGGCGCGGTCGCCACCCCGGTGCTGGGCCGCCTCGGCGACATGTACGGCAAGCGCCGCATGATGCTCGTCGCGCTGTCGTTGCAGGTCGCGGGTTCCCTGGTGTGCGGCCTGACGACCGCGCTGCTGCCCATGATGATCGGCCGTGGGCTGCAGGGCTTCGCCATCGGCGCGATCCCGCTGGGCATCAGCATCATGCGCGACGAGCTGCCGCCGGAGCGCCTCGGCGGCGCGGTCGGCCTGATGAGCTCGTCGCTGGGCATCGGCGGCGCCTTCGCGCTCCCGGTCGCCGCGCTGGTGGCCGAGCACTTCAACTGGCACATCCTGTTCCTCGGCGCGGCCGCGCTCGGGCTCGTCAGCCTGGTGCTGATCGTGCTCGTGGTGCCCGAGTCCGCGGTCCGCTCCCCCGGCCGCTTCGACCTGCCCGGCGCGATCGGGCTGTCCGCGGCGCTGGTGTGCCTGCTGCTGGCGATCTCCAAGGGCGGCGACTGGGGCTGGGGCAGCACCCGCACCCTCGGCTTCGGCGGCGCGGCGGTGGTGCTGTTCGTGGCGTGGGGGTTCCTGCAGCTGCGCACCGCCGAACCGCTGGTCGACCTGCGCACCACCGCCCGCAGGCCGGTCCTGCTCACCAACCTGACCTCGATCATGGTCGGCTTCGCCTTGTACGCGACGCAGCTGGTGCCGCCACAGCTGCTGCAGCTGCCGTCCGCGACCGGCTACGGGCTCGGGCTGTCGATGGTGGTCGCCGGGTTGTGCGTCGCGCCGTCGGGCCTGCTGATGATGGCGATGTCCCCGCTCGCGGCCCGCCTGATCGCCGCGCGCGGCCCGAAGGTCTCGCTGCTGTGCGGCATCACGGTGCTCGGCGCCGGTTACGGGCTCGGGCTGACGCTGATGGGCGCGGGCTGGCAGATGGCGATCTTCTCGGCGATGGCGGGCGCGGGCGTCGGGCTCGCCTACGCCGCCATGCCCAGCCTGATCATGAGCGCGGTCCCGGCCACCGAGACCGCCGCGGCCAACGGCCTCAACACGCTGATGCGCTCGATCGGCACGTCGTCGTCGAGCGCCGTGGTCGGCATGGTGCTCGCCGGCATGACGATCGACTTCGGCGGCACCCCGGTGCCCAGCCTGGACGGGTTCCGCACGACGTTCCTGATCGGCTGCGCGGCGTGCGTGGTCGCGCTGCTCGTCGCGTTCTTCATCCCCGGCCGCGCGCGCCCGGCGGAGACCCTGCTGCTGGGCGTCGTGCGCTCGCCGCGCGGCGTGCTCGAAGGCGCGGTGGTGACCCTGATCAGCAAGGACGGGCAGCAGACCGGCACCACCGCGACCGACGCGAGCGGCCGGTACTCGTTGAACGTCCCGGACGGCGAGCACGTCCTGGTCTGCTCGGCGGCCGGCTTCCAGCCGGAGGCGGCGCCGGTGAGCGGTCCGGGCGAAGTGGACTTCACGCTGTCGGCCACCGGCGCCATCACCGGCACCGTCGGGGTGGGCGGCGCGCTGCTGATCGCCACCGACGAGCGCGGCGAGGTCGCGGGCAGCGTCACCTCCCGCGCGGACGGCTCGTTCCAGCTGCCCGGCCTGCTCCCCGGCCGCTACGCGCTCGCCGTGGCCAGGCACGGCTACCGGACCGCCGCCGTTCCGGTGCGGGTCGGCGACGGCCCGGTGCGCTGCGAGGTCGTCCTCGTCCGGGAGGACGCCACGGTCACGAACTAGCCGGGAAGCCGTGCCGGCGTGCGCCGAGCACGACGGCCAGCACCGGCACGAGCAGCACCAGCACGGTCCACGGGAACACGCCGGGCCCGAACGCGTCGAGCAGGACCCCGCCGACCACGCCGCCGCCCGCCATGGCCGCGTTCCACAACGTCACCAGCGCGGCCTGCGCGGGGTCCGCCGCCTCGCCGCCCGCGTTCCCGGCGGCTGTCTGCAGCAGCGTCGGCACCCCGCCCCAGCCCAGCCCCCACAGCGCGGCCCCGGCGTAGACGAGCACCGCGTTGCCGGACAGCACGGCCAGGATCACCGCGGCCACGGCGACCAGCAGCGTCGCGACGACGGTCAGCGCCCGCAGTTGCCGGTCGATGCGCGCGCCGACGATCGCGATGCTCAGCACCGACGCGACGCCGAACACCAGCAGCACCACGTCGACCCGGACGCCGTGCAGGAACGTGGCCAGGTAGGTGTAGAGGACGTTGTGGGCCAGCACGAAGACGAGCGTGACGACCAGGACCGGCGCGACGCCCGGGACGGCGACCGCGCGCCGCACCGGGATCCGGCCGCCGTCGCGCTGCCCCGGCTGGTCCGGCACGGCCGCGACGATCCAGGCGATCAGCACGACGGCGATCACCGACATCACGCCGAACGTCACGCGCCACCCGACGACCTCGCCGAGGAACGTGCCCGCCGGGACGCCGAGCGACAACGCGAGCGGGATGCCGGCCATCACGACCGCGATCGCCTTGCCCTGCAGGTGTTCCGGCGCCAGCCGCCGCGCGTACCCCGCGAGCAGCGCCCACACCACGCCGGCCGCCACGCCTGCGGCGAACCGGCCGACCATGGTCAGCACGTAGGCGCCGGACACCGCGGTGACGGTGTTGGCGACGGCGAACCCGGCCACCCCGGCGAGGAGCAGGCGCTTGCGGCGCCAGCCCGCGGTCGCCGCGGACAGCGGGATCGCCGCGAGCGCGGTGCCGATCGCGTAGATCGTGACGGCCTGCCCCATCGCGGACTCGCCGACGCGCAGGTCGGCGCTCATCGCGGGCAGCACGCCGGCGGGCAGGGCTTCGGTGAGGACGGTGATGAACGCCGCGGTCGTCAACGCGAGCAGGGACCGCAGCCGGAGTCTGGGAGGGGTCAGCACATCGATCACGGCGTTATGCTGAAACCATCACACAGATGTGAAGGTCAAACCGCTGTGAGGGGGACCACATGCGCATCGGGGAGCTGTCGGAACGCACCGAAACGCCCCGCCGCCTGCTGCGCTACTACGAGGAGCAGGGGCTCATCGTGTCCCGGCGCCTGCCCAACGGCTACCGCGACTACGACGAGTACAACGTCGACCGGGTGCTGCAGATCCGCGGCCTGCTCGACGCGGGCCTGCCCACGCGCATCATCAAGCAGATCCTGCCGTGCCTGGACAAGCCGCGCACGATCTACTTCCCCGACGCCACGCCGGAGATGCTGGCGACGCTGGAACGCGAGCGCGACCGGATGACGCGGCGCATCGACTGCCTCACCCGCAACCGGGACGCGATCAGCGAGTACCTGGACATCGTGCGGCAGGGCCTTCAGCCCGACGTGGCCTGAGCCGCCCGCAGCAGGCGCAGCTGCCCGATCTCGGCCGCGTTCTTCATCAGCTCCGCGTTCACCCAGGCGGCCTGGTGCGCCACCGTGAGCCCGGCCTCGGCCGGCCACGGGAAGGCGGCGGGAGCGTCCGGATCGGACAGTCGGTCGAGGACGCCGCCCCAGTCGGCGGCCAGCTCGCGCAGCCAGGCCACGGCGTTCTCGTCACCGGGCCAGCCGACCGACTCGCGCTCGCGGGGCCGGCGGCCGTGCGCGTGGTCCAGCGTGACGCTCCACCACCAGCCGACGTGCCAGGCGATCCAGGCGATGGTGGGCACCGGCACCGGGTCCGGCTCGGTGTCCGCCCAGTCGATCGTCCAGCCGTCCCCGGCCTCACGGACGTGCCAGGTCAGCGGGCCCGGCTCCCAGCGGAAGTCCGCCGGGGTGAGGGCGCTCAGGTGGAGGTCGGCCAGCGACCAGGTCAGGTCGAACTGCCAGCGCAGGAGGGACACGGCCGGATGATCGCAGCGCCCGTGCCCGGCGGCCAACCGGATTTCCGCACGTACACTCGTGGGGTGCGGACGCGACCGACCCTGAGCTGGACGCCGGCCGGTGAGCCGCTGCCCCGGACGACCAGCCTGGACGAGGTGGTCCGCATCGCCGACGGGGGCGGCGTGGTCGTGCTGAGCGGCGCCGGGCTGTCGACCGAATCCGGGATCCCGGACTACCGCGGCGCCACCGGCAGCCTGCGGCGCCACACGCCGATGACGTACCAGGAGTTCGTGGCGGCCGAGCACGCGCGGCGCCGGTACTGGGCGCGCAGCCACCTCGGCTGGCGCACGATCGCGCGGGCGCGCCCCAACGACGGCCACCGCGCGGTGACGGCGCTGCGGGCCGCGGGCGTGGTCGGCGGCGTGATCACGCAGAACGTCGACGGCTTGCACCAGGCGGCGGGCACGCCGGACGCGGTCGAGTTGCACGGCAGCCTGGACCGGGTCGTGTGCCTGTCCTGTCGCGCGTTGTCACCCCGCGAGGAGCTGGACCGCCGCCTGCGCGAGGCGAACCCGCACTTCACGGCGACCGCGACGCGCGTCAACCCGGACGGCGACGTGGAACTGGCCGACGACGACGTGCGGGGCTTCCGCGTCGTGCCGTGCACCGCCTGCGCGGGCGTGCTGAAGCCGGACGTGGTGTTCTTCGGCGAGAACGTCGAACCGTCCCGTGTGGACCGTTGCTTCCGGCTGGTGGACGAGGCGTCCGCGCTGCTGGTGCTCGGCTCGTCCCTGACGGTCATGTCCGGGCTGCGGTTCGTCCGCCGCGCCGCCGAGGCCGGCAAGCCGGTGGCGATCATCAACCAGGGCCCCACCCGCGGCGACAAGTACGCGGACGTGCGGGTGGACCTGCCGCTGGGCCGCGCGCTCACCGAGCTGGTCGCGCGCCTGGCTGTCTAGGGCGCGACGGCGACCCCGACCGACTGCGCGCCGAACGGCCGCGGCGCGCCGGCCTCGTAGAACACGTCGAGCACCCGGATGGCGAACCCGGCCGCGGTCAGCAGGTCCGAGACGGGGTTGGTCAGGCGGCAGCCGAACACCGCGCGCTGCAGCGGGTTCAGCCGGCGTTGCCACCGCCGGACGCCCGCGTCCGGCGCGAGGCCGTGCTCGGCGAAGTGCAGTGTGCCGCCGGGTTTGAGGACCCGCCGGATCTCCCGCACCGCGGCGGCGGGGTCCGGGATGGCGCACAGCGTCCAGGTCGTCAGCGCGGTGTCGCAGCTGTCCGCGGGCACGGGCAGCGACTGCCCGTCCAGGCCGGCGCGCTCGACCGGCACGGCGGACGCGGCCAGCCGTCCACTCGCCAGCCGCCAGGCCGCGTCCGACGGCTCGATGGCGACGACCTCCGTGACCGCCGCCGGGTAGAAGGGCACGTTCAGGCCGGAGCCGAAGCCGATCTCCAGCACCCGGCCGCGCAGCCCGGCGCAGGTGCGTTCCCGGTGCGGGTGCGCCTGCGCGGCCCCGCAGGCAGCGTTGACGAGCCGTGGCCGGATGCGGTTCGCGTAGACGCCCATGGACGCCATTGTCCGCGACGCGGGGCCGTGGCGGCTAACCTGCTGGTATGCGTCGAGACGGCAATCCGGACTTCATCGAGGCCCTGGCCCGCGGCCTGGACGTCCTGTGCGCCTTCCGGCCCGGCCGCCCGGTGATGACGCTGTCCGAGGTCGCCACCGCGACCGGGCTGGCCCGCCCGACCGCGCGGCGCATCCTCATCACCCTCGAACAGCTCGGTTACGTGCGCGGCGGCGAACGCGGCTTCTCGCTCACCCCGCGCGTGCTCGACCTCGGCATGGCCTACATCGGTTCGGCGAACCTGTGGGACCTCGCCCGCCCGCACCTGGAGGACCTGGTCGCCCGGACGAACGAGTCGTGCTCGATCGCGCAGCTCGACGGGTCCGACATCGTGTACGTGGCGCGGGTGGCGGTGCCGAAGCTGGTCGCGCTGGCCGTCACGATCGGCACGCGGTTCCCGGCCGTGCAGACGTCGCTGGGCAAGGTCCTGCTCGCCGCGCTGACGCCGGACGAGCTGGACCGGGTGCTGGACGAGCCGAGCCGGTCCGGGGTCGAACCCCGCTGGCAGCCGGGCCGCGACGAGATCGACGCCCTGCTGCGCGACGTGCGCACGAAGGGCTGGGCGGCCACCGATCAGCAGCTGGCGCTGGGCATCCGCTCGGTGGCGGCCCCCATCCGCGACGGGGACGGCCGGGTGGTGGCCGCGGTCAACGTGAACGCCCACGCCGCCGAGACGACGATGGACACGCTGATCGGCCACCACCTGCCGCTGCTGCTGAAGACGGCGGGCGCGATCGGCTCCGACTGGGACGCCTGGCACGCCCGCCCCATCAAGACGGTTTCCTAGGCGACGTTCGCCGAGCGAGCCGCCACAGCACATCCACTACAGGTAGGGCCGCGTGATCAGCTCGATCGCGTGCCCCGCGGGGTCCTTGAAGTAGACCCCACGGCCGCCGTGCCCGTGGTTGATCTCGCCGGGCCGCGTGGTCTGCGGATCCGCCCAGTGCTCGATGCCCCGCTCGACGAGCCGCGCGTAGGCGCGGTCGAACAGCTCGTCGTCGACGAGGAAGGCGTAGTGCTGCATCTGGATCTCGACCGGCGGTTCGGCGAACTGCAGCAGCACGCCCTCGTCGAGCATGACGTTGACGAACGGCCCCCACGACGGTGCCTCGGCGACTTCCAGCAGTTCACGGAAGAAGCGGGCCGACTCGTGGCGGTCCTTGGCGGCGATGATGGTGTGGTTGAAGGTGACGGTCAAGGAAGTCCTTTCGATCGGTTGGGTGGACAGCGCGGAAGCGGATGCTCCCGGCGGTCCACGCGCGCCGATCAGACCGTCACCGGATCGCCTTCCCGTGTGTGGCGCGAGGCCGTTCCGGTGATCACGCCGTCAGCCTACGTGGTGATGTCCGGATATGGCAACGAGAAGTGCGCCAGCCGCCGCGCGTACTCCTTCTGGAACTCCAGCGGCCCGTGGTCCCGCTCGAACATCCCGATGAACAGCGTCAGCGTCAGGAACGGGTGCGCGCCCAGCTCGAAGAGCTTCACGTAGTCGTGCCCGGCCAGCGCCGCGCGCTCCTCCTCCTCGAACGCCAGCCACGTCGAGGATTCGGCGCCCACGCAGTTCAGGATCCGGTTCGCCTGCGTCTCCTCCCACCACTCGACCGTCCCGGCCGGGTCCTCGCGGTAGCGCTCGACCAGCTCCGGGTCGCGGTCGACGGTGAACAGGAACTTGTCCAGCAGGTACTTGCTCACCGCGGACCTCCCGGGTACCAGGTGAAGTAGGCCTCCATCGTGTGGAACAGGTCGTAGGTGTCGACGTAGTCGACCCGCTGCCCCTCCCCCGCCACACCCATCATCAGCATGAAGTCCATGAACCCGTGCGTGGCGTTGCCGGGCAGGTGCAGGCTTTCCAGCGTGACCTCGCCCAGGCACTTCTCGATGTCGCCGTTGGCGATCCAGTCGACGGCCTTGCGGTCGAACTCCGGATCCGGCCCGTGCGGCCCGAACTGCCGCGGACCGCCCAGTTCGAGCGAGAGGTGCCCGGTGCCGATGACGGCGACCCGCTGGTCCGACGGCCACGACTCGATCAGCTGCCGGATCGTCCGTCCCAGTTGGACGAACCGCTTCGGCTGCGGCAGCGGCGGCGCGAAGATGTTGGTGTAGATCGGGACGATCGGCAGGTCGTTCTGCGGCCGCAGCGTGATGATCGGGCACGTGATCGAGTGGTCGATGCGCAGTTCGTTGGAGAACGCGAGGTCGAAACCGGCGTCGAGACCTTCCCGCAGCACGTACGCGGACAGGTCTTCCTGCCCCTTCAGCAGCATCCGCGGCAGCCCGAACTCGCGTTCCTCGTTGTAGAAGTTCGCGTCGTAGAAGGGCGCCTTGCCGACCAGGAACTGCGGCATGTTGTCCAGCCACAGCTGGTGGAAGTGGTCCGAGCCGACCATCACGAGCACGTCCGGCCGGGCCCGGGTCAGGGTCTCGCGGAACGCCTCGACCTTGCGGACCCACTCGTCCGCGAAGTCCGGGCGGTCCGCGCCGGTGGCCGTGCTGGCCCGGTAGTAGAACGGGTGGTGCGTGGACGCGATCACCGCGACCAGTTCAGCCATGGTTGCCTCCTGCCGGTGGGATGGGCCGGTTGTTGAGGTCGACGGACAGGAAGATCTCGTTAGCGACGGGCGTGCGCAGTTCCTCGGCGAGCTGCCCGATGAGCCCCGCGGCGCGGGCCAGCAGGGCGAACCCACGCAGCAGTTCCAGCGGCAGCCCGAGGTCGGCCAGCGCCGCGCCGCACGCGCCGGCTCCGTTGAGCGGCAACGTCTTCCCGAGCACCTGCGGGTGCACGCGCCCGATGGCCTCGAACAACGCGAGGTGCGGCCCGAACTTGCCCTCCTCGCGGGCGATCTCGAACAGCCGCGGGGTGCGGGGATCGCCGTTCTTGTGGACGTGGTGGCCGAGCCCCGGGACGAACCGGCCCGCCGCACGCTCGGCCCGCACGATCTCCAGCGCCAGCTCGTCGTCGACCGGCCGGTCTGTTGTGGACAGTGCGTGGTGCAGGAACCGGCCGCAGTCCTCGGTCACGCCGAGGAACCGGGAGCCGCCGCCGAGCAGTCCGGCGGCCAGCGCGCCCTGGATCGAATCGGGCGCCGACAGATACGTCAGCCGCGTCACGATCGCGGTCGGGGTGAACCCGTGGTCGGCCAGCGCGGCGAGCACGGCCTCGAACACCCGCGTCTCGCCCTTGCTGGGCCGCCGCTGGGTGGCCAGCCAGAACGCCAGCTCGCCGAAGCCGACCTCGCCCATCACGTCCCGCGCCAGGTCCTGGCCCAGCAACGTGATCTTCTCCAGCGACGACGCACCCAGAGCTGTGGGGTACTGGGCTGTCGGATACTCAGGCACCTTCCTCCTCCAGCCACTTGCGGATCTCCGCGCCGTGCTCGTCCAGCTCCGGCGGCGGCAGGCGGTAGGACACCGGCGTCCGCGAGAACCGGATCGGGTGCCGTGTCGTGGGGATGCCGCCGACCGTCACGACCGGGTCCAGCTCGAACCGCTCGGCCATCGCGAACCCGCCGTCGATGGTGTTGATCGGCCCGCACGGCACCCCGGCCGCCACCAGCAGGTCGAACCACTCCACCGCGCCACGGTGCTTGAGCCGGTCCACGAGGATCGGCCGCAGCTCCTCGCGGTTGGCGGTGCGGTCGGCGTTGCGGGCGAACCTCTCGTCCTCCGCGATCTCCGGGATGCCCAGGACCTGGCAGAGCTTGACGAACTGGGCGTCGTTGCCCGCCGCCACGATCAGGTCGTTGTCCGCCGTCGGCAGCGGTTCGTACGGGAACACGCTCGGGTGCGCGTTGCCCATGCGGTACGGCACGGTGCCGCCCGCCGCGTACGCGGAACTGTGGTTGACCAGCCCGGTCAGCGCCGAGGACAACAGGTTCACCTCGACGTGCTGCCCCTGCCCGGTCGCCTCCCGGTGCCGCAACGCCGCCAGGATCCCGATCACCGCGTGGTTGCCCGCCATCACGTCGAACACCGAGATGCCCGCCCGGTACGGCGGCCCGTCCGGATCGCCGGTCAGCGACATCAGACCGGAGATCGCCTGCACCATCAGGTCGTAACCCGGCACGTCCCGGCCGGCGCCGGAGCCGAAGCCGCTGATCGAGGCGTAGACGATGCCCGGGTTGCCCTCCCGCACGGCCTCGAAGTCCAGGCCGTACTTGCCCAGCCCGCCCGGCTTGAAGTTCTCGATCAGCACGTCGGCCCGCCGCGCCAGCTCCCGCGCCACGCGGGCGTCGGCCTCGTCGCGGAGGTCCAGCGCGATGGAGCGCTTGCCCCGGTTGATGCCGAGGTAATAAGTCGACACGCCGTCGCGCACCGGCGGCATCCACGAGCGCGTGTCGTCGCCGGCCGGGCCCTCCACCTTGACCACGTCCGCGCCCAGGTCGGCGAGGAGCATGGTGGCGTACGGGCCCGCCAGGATCCGGGAGAAGTCCGCGATCAGGACACCCGAGAGCGGGCCGCTGTTCGGACTCATGTCCGTCATGCGTCCGCGTGCTGCACGGCGACGCCGTCGCCCGTGTAGTCCGTGTAGGTGTAGGGGTTGGGGATCACCTCCGTCGCCGGGATCTCCGGCTCGCGGGCCTGCTGCCAGGCCTCCTCGCCCATGGTGGACCGCGCGTAGGACACGGTCGCCTCGACCGCGGCCCGTGCCCGGTCCAGGCCCGGGACGACGAGCTGGTGGTCGCGTTTGACGACGGTCCCGTTGACCAGCACGGTGTGCACGTCGCCGCGCCCGGCCTGGTAGACGACGTGCCCGTAGGGGTGCAGGACGGGGAACATCACCGGTGAGCGGTCGTTCTTGATGAGCACGACGTCGGCCTTCTTGCCCGGGGTGAGCGAGCCGATCCGGTCGTCCAGGCCGAGGGCGCGGGCGCCGCCGATGGTGGCCCACTCGACGACGTCGCGGGCACGGAGTTTGTTGTGCACCACGGTTTCGCCCGCCGCGTGGGCTTCGAGGTGCTCGCGGGACCGGTCCGCGGACAGCGTCGCGCGCATGGCGGAGAACAGGTCGCCGCTCCACCACACGCTGGTGTCCATCGACAGGGACACCGGGATGCCGTGCCTGCGCAGCTGCCAGGTGGGCGGGTAGCCCTGGCCGGCGCTCTGCTCGCTCTCGGTGGAGACCGACGCGGTGCCGCCGGACGCCGCGATGCGCTGGTAGGAGTCCTCGCTCAGGGTCGCCGCGTGCACGTAGGTGACGCCGGGCGTGCAGAACCCGTTGTCCCACATGAGGCGGATGCCGTCGTCGCCGGTGGCGCCCCAGACGCCGGCGTGCGTGGTGACGCGCAGGTCGAGTTCACGGGCGGCCTCGAAGGCGCCCTTCTCGGGGAACGCCGCGTCGCCGGTGACGTCGAAGGCCAGCTGCAGGCCGAGCATGTCGTCGCGGGAGGTGAAGTGGCGGTCGACGAACGCCCGGAACTCCGCGGAGTTGGCCCATTCCCAGGGCGCGCCGAGGAGGTTGCCGTAGGCGAGGACGAAGCGGCCGGGCACCGCGCGCAGGGCCTCGACGGCGGCGTCCCCGTGTTCTGGGGTCTGCAGGCCGTGGGACCAGTCGACGGTGGTGGTGACGCCGGCGTCGAGTGCCTCGATGGCGGACAGCAGGTTGCCGGCGTGGATGTCCTCGGGGCGGAAGATCTTGCCCCAGTTCAGGTAGTAGAAGACGAAGTACTGGGACAGCGTCCAGTCGGCGCCGAGGCCGCGCAGGGCGGTCTGCCACATGTGCCGGTGGGTGTCGACCATGCCGGGCAGGAGGATGCCGCCTCGCGCGTCGACGACGGTTGTTCCGGGCGGTGCTTTCAGGTTGTGCCCGACCTGCTCGATGCGGTCGCCGCGGACGAGGAGGTCGCCGCCGTCGAGGTCGCCGATCGCCGGGTCCATGGACAGGATCGTGGCGTCGCGGAACAGGATGGGGCCGGTCATGGGTCACCTCGTGGTGGTCGTGGCCCGTGCGCGCAGCACGCGGGCGCGGGCGGTGAGGGGGACGGCGGCGGCGAGCAGCCCGAGCGCGAGCGCGCCGAGGCCCCACCACGGGCCGAAGTGCAGGTTCAGGGCGTGGTCCAGGGACCAGGCGCCGGGACCGGTGAATGCGAGGACGAGGGCGAGCGCGCCGTAGCAGAAGGGCACCTCGCAGCCGCCCCGCTGCGCCCAGAAGCCGTTGGGAGCGGTGGCGACCGCGGCGACGGCCATGGTGCCCACGATCACCGCGGCGCCGCCGAGGGTGAGCAGCCCCAGCGCGAAGCTCCCGGCGCCCGCGAGCTCGGCCAGTGCCGCGACGACGACGAGCCTGAGTCCCGGGACGAAGCCCCACTGTTCGAAGACCTGGGCGGTGCCCGCGCGGCCGGCGCCGTGGAACCAGCCCAGCAGCTTCTGCGTGCTGTGGCCGAACAGCAGCGCGGCGAGCAGGAGCCGCAGCAGCGCCAGACCGAGGTCCATCACCGCACCTCTTCACTTTCGGACCAGTGTCCGCCTGACGGACAGCTTGGTCCCGGGTGGCGCGGAAGTCAAGGGCGCGGGCGTCAACGGGTCGGAGGGCGTGCACATTCAGGCACACCGGCATTCGCGCGGATGCGCGCAGCGGGGAACCGCCGCGGGGAGGTGCTTGCGAACCGCTCTCAGGCCTGCAGGGGAACCGGACTGGCGCCGGCGCCCGGCGCCACAACCGCCACAGGGCGGCCCAGATACCGGCGCACCGTCGTCCGCAGATGGTCCGCGTGCTGGTAGATGTCCTCGGACGATTCGATGGGAATGCGCGTCTCGACCTTGTTCTCGTCGAACACGCCGAGGTACTTCTGGCTGCGGTTGAACCAGAGCCGCGCGACGGGCTTGCGGTTGTTGTCGAGCAGGACGCCGAAGCACGTCTTCGTGTCACGTCCCACGACACGAGCAGCCGCAACTTCGCCGCAGACGACCGCGCGGACGATCCGGTAGCCGTCCAGCTCGTCCTCCGTCGTCATCACGTCCCGCGGTCCGGTCCACCCACCGCGTTCTTCAACCTGTCGTTGACCTGCTCGTTGAGGAACTGCCGCATGGCCTTGTCGACCAACGGCACGAACTGGTCGCGGACCCGCTGAGTGAAGGAGCCGTCGTAGACCCGGGTGGTCAGGAAACGCACCCATTCGTCCTCCGGCTGTTTGAACTGAGCCGCCAACACGCGCTTCAACTGGCCGATGTACTTCAATTCACCGGCGGCGCTGATGACCGATTCGAGGTTGAAGGAGTCCTTCGCCAGCTTGGCGAGCTCCGGCAGGAGGGTCTCGTCGATGTCCGAGAAGTTCAGCACCAGGAAGGGCTTGGAGTCCATGCGGTTGGGCGCGTCAAGGTCGGTATAGAACTCGTAGACCTCACCGTTCGTCAGAATGGCGATCCGCGCGTTCGTGACCGCGAAGTACCGGAAGAGCTGCGATGCGTGCTCGATGCGCAAGGGGTCGTTGATCTTCTTGACCTCGATGCGCACCTGGACCTGACCATTGGCTTCCACCAGCACTTTGATGGTCCGGTTTGCCGGTGCCCGCAATCCCAGTCGACCGGGGCCGAGTCCCAGAGTCCAAAGAAGGCGGTCAACGCACCTGCGACGTCTCCAGTGGCACCTCGTCCGAGCGCACCAGCCCGAGCTGCACCGTCTGGCGGCCGATCGTCGCGTCGAGGGCCCAGTCCACCGCGGTCCGGATGCGGTTTCCCGGCATCGCCATCAGGTGATAGCCGCGGGTGACCGCCTTCGCCGGCAGGCCCGACAGCGGGACGTGCAACGGGTTGGCCGCCGCTTGGGCGCCGCCCAGGTCGACCACGAAACCGAGGTCGTGGTGCTTGTACTGGCGCACCTCGCCGTACCCCAGGGTCGCCGCCACGTTGAGCCCGGCCAGCGTGCCCTGCCGCGTGGCGTGCTGGGCCGTCATCGCCGTCACCTCGCCCGGCCGGGTCAGGTCCGGCACCGCCGCGGCGTCCCCGCAGGCGAACACCTCCGGGTGGCCGGGCACGACCAGCGTGGGCTCGACGCAGAGCCGCCCCCGCTGGGTCGCGACACCCGCGGACTCCACCAGCGGGTCGGGGCGCACACCGACGCACCACGCGAGCGTCCGGGTGGGCACGAAATCGCCGGTCGTCAGCAGCACGCCGTCGGTCGTCGCCTCCTTCACCGACGTCTCCGTCATGATCTCCACACCCCGCCGCAGCAGCACCCGGTCCGCGGCGCGCGACAGCCTGCGGTCCAGCTCGGGCAGCACCTTGGGCGCCAGGTCCAGCAACAGCCACCGCATCCGCTGCCCGTCCAGCTCGCGGTGGTGCCGCGCGATGGCGCTGGTGAACAGCGGCCCCTGCGCGGCCACCTCGGTCCCGGTGTAACCGGCGCCGACCACGACGAAGGTGCAGCGCGCGTCCCGCTCCGCCGGGTCGTCCGCCGCGGCCGCCAGCTCGACCTGCCGGATCACGTGATCACGCAGGAACAACGCCTCCGACACGCTGCGGAACCCGTGCGCGTGCTCGGCGATGCCGGGGATCGGCAGCAGCTTGTTGACGCTGCCGACCGCGATGATCAGGCGGTCGTACTCGAGCCCACGCGACGTGCCCTCCGGGTCCACGTACGTCAGCTTGCGGTCGTCCAGCGCCAGCGCCGTCACCTCGCCGAGCGCGAGCCGGATTCCGGGCAGCGCGGCGGGCAGCGACACGGTGACGCGCCGCGGGTCGATCACCGCCGCCGCGACCTCGGGCAGCAGCGGCAGGTACAGGAAGTAGTCGGTGCGGTTGACCAGCACGATCTCCGTGCCGGAATCCGGCGGGAGGGTCTTGAGCAGTGCACGGGCCGCCGAGAAGCCGGCGAAACCACCGCCGACGATCACGATGCGCTTGGTCATGACGCCTCCCCCGTCCGGTCAGGGCACGATCGAATCCACGTATCCGCCGTCCACGCGCAGTGCCGCCCCGGTCGTCGCCGACGCCTGCGGCGAGCTGAGGTAGACCACCATGTTCGCGATCTCCTCCGGCTCGATCAGGCGCTGCAGCAACGACTGCGGTCGGTGCACGCGCATGAACTCCTTTTGCGCCTCGTCCCACGGCAGGTCGCGGTCGACGAGCTGGTACACGAAGTCCTCCACGCCGCCGGTGTGCGTCGGCCCGGCGATCACGGCGTTCACGGTCACCCCGGTGCCCGCGGCGGCCTTCGCGAAACCGCGGGAAACGCCCAGCAGCGCCGTTTTCGACATGCCGTAGTGGATCATCTCGGCCGGGATGACGATCGCCGAGTCGCTCGCGATGTACTGGACGCGGCCCCAGCCCCGCTCGGTCATGCCGGGCAGGTAGGCGCGGGTGAGCCGAACCGCGGCTAGCACGTTCACCTCGAAGTACCGGCGCCACTCGTCGTCGCTGATCTCCAGCGGATCGGCCGACCCGAAGATGCCCAGGTTGTTGACCAGGATGTCGGCGCGCGGCAGCTGGTCCAGCGCGTCGCGCGCGCCCTGCTCGCTCGCGATGTCGGCGACCACCGGCACCACCTGGGCGTCGGGCACCTCGGCGGTCAGCTGCTCGATCGCCTTCGTCACCTTGTCCGCGCTGCGGCCGTTGACGGCGACCCGGGCGCCCGCCCGTGCCAGCCCGAGCGCGATCGCCGCGCCGATGCCCTGCGTCGAACCGGTGACCAGTGCCGTCTTCCCGCTCAGATCGAGACGCATGCAGCGATGGTATGGGCGGCGGGCCGGGGCCGCAGGGCTTCACCCGGCGGTCGCGGCGAACATGAAGCAGCCGTAAGCGACGTTGCGGCTGTGCACCTCGACCACCCCGGGCGCGGCCAGCACCTCGCCGAGCGCGGCGATCGGGTCGGTGCCGTCGTGCACCGTCGTCGCGGGGTGGATCCAGCCGCGGTGGTCGTACGCGCGCAGCACCTGCGGCCGGCCCAGCCACTCCCGCGGGTACTCGTCCGTGTGCGCGGGCCCGCCGCAGTCCCTGGCGTGCACGAACACGGCGCCGATTTCGCGGTAGGGGCTCGCTTTCCCGGGCAGCCGCGGCTCGTACCCGAACAGCAGGCAGCGTTCACCCGTCCTGGCGTCGCGCAGGCAGCACCGCAGCGGTTCCCCGCCGTCGGCGTAGATTCGCTCGACCGGGCGACCCGACACGTCGAGTCCGCCGGCGCGCACGCAGTTCAGCTCGCCGGGGTCGATCGGGTGGACCCGGAACCGGACAGCAGCAGTGGTCATGGCACCAGCCTGGCCGCACGGGAACGGCCAGGCTGGCGGTTTTCCGACGTCGCGTCAGCTCGCCGCGGCCACCTCCCGGATCTCGGCGGCGGTCAGCTCGCGGCCGTACAGGCGGAAGTCCGCGACCGCGCCGTCCAGGTAGGGGTGTTTGACGTTCTGCGAGCGGCCCAGGTAGTTCAGCTGCGTCGCGCCGAGCAGCAGCGGCCTCATGCGGGGCGCCGGGTTCTCCCCGGTCAGCTCGCCGTCGAAGTACAGCCGGATCCGCTCGCCCAGCGTCACCGCGACGTGCGTCCACACCCCGGCGGTCAAGGGCACCGCGGCGTCTGCGAAGTCCTCGCTTTCCATGCCGGCCAGCTTCATCGCGAAGCGGGCCCGACCGAGGCCGGTGCGCGGCGTGAGGAAGGCGTAGGACTGGGCGTTGAATCCGAGGTCGAAAACGCGCGTGGAGTTCACGATGGTGTCGGCCCGCACCCACATCGCGATCGTCGCCGCGGTGAGGTTCCCCAGCAGCCCGGACGGCAGCCGCACGTGCGCACCGGCGCCGTCGAGCTCCACGCCGCGATCGCCGAACACCGCGCCGCCGGCGAGCTCCGCGTCCGGCCACCGGCCGGTGCTCTCCCGCGCGTCGCGCAGCGGGAACACGGCGACCGCCCGCGGCGCGGGACGCGACGGCGGCAGCGCGAAGTAGACGCTGTAGTGCTCGTGGTGCACGTCCAGGAACGGGCTCAGCCGCAACCGCCGGTCCCCGGCCTGCACGCTGAACTCCGCGCGCCCCGGCTCGCGCCGCAGCGACCGCGGGTCGACCGTGGGGATCACTGCGGGCACGGAGTCGCCGTGGCGGGCGGCGAGCACCAGCGGGCCGTAGGTGAGGGCGTGCACGGCCGGGTTGTCCGGCGCCGGCCGCCACCGAACGGTCATCGGCAGCCGCAGCTCCACCACGTCACCGTCGCGCCACCGCCGCCGCACCACGGCGAACCGGCCGGGCTCGGCGCGCATCGCCTCGCCGTTGACTGACAGCTTCGCGTGCGTCGCCCAAGACGGGATCCGCACCCGCAGCGCGAAAGCACCGGCGCCGGCTACGTGCAGCCGCACGGTTTCGTCGTAGGGGTACTCGGTCTCCAGCCGGATCCGGACACCGCGGTAGTCCACTTCGGACGGTATGAACTGGTTGACCCACAGTCCGTCGTCGGCGGCGTAGTAGATGTTCTCGGCGTACTTCACGTGCGTCTCCAGGCCGGTGCCGTGGTCGCAGGTGAAGTTGCGGTAGTCACTGGAGTACGTGCCGGGGTCCGACACCACGCCTTCCTTGCCCTTGCGCTGCGCGCCGGGGACGAGGCCGGTGTAGTAGGTGACGAACCCGTGCGCGGAGTCCGGGTCCTGCTCCCCCAGCATCTGGTTGAGCAGGGTCCACTCCGAGTAATCCAGGTAGTCGGTGCGCGACGGATCCCGCAGGAACAGCAGACGGCTCAGCTTGAGCATGTTGTAGCTGTTGCAGTTCTCGCAGGTGTTCTCGCCGAGCTGGCTGACGATCTGGTCCGGCGGGCCGAAGAACTCGGCGTTGGCGTTGCCGCCGATGACGTAGGTGTGGTGGTGCACGACCTGGTCCCAGAAGTAGGTCGCGATCGTGCGGTAGTACTCCTCCCCGGTGGCGTCCCATTCGACCGCGGCGCCGACGATCTTGGCGATGTCGGTGTTGGCGTGCCGCCCGGCGAGCGTGTCCCGCCGCTGGGACAACGGCACAAAGATCTCGTCGTGGTCGAACAGCTTCGCCGTCTCCAGGTGCTGCCGGTCGCCGGTGACCAGGGCGAGGCTCGCCAGGGTCTCGTTCATGCCGCCGAACTCGGTGTGCAGCACCTTCTGCTGCGCCTCGCGCGTCAGGTTCACCATGCGGGCGCGGGCCCACCGCGCCATGCCGAGCAGGACGTCGAGCGCCTGCCGGTTGCCGAGCAGGCGGTACTGGTCGAGCAGCCCGGCCATGATCTTGTGGATCGTGTAGTAGGGCGCCCACACGACCTTGCCCGCTTCGAGATCCACGAACGCCCGCTCGGGAAAGGCCGAGAGGTAGCCCTCGGTGAACCCGGCTGCGGGTGCGGCAGCCTGGCATTCGGCCAGCGCGGCGACGATGCTCGCGCCCTTGGCGGCCAGCTCGGTGTCGCCGGTGTTGGCGGCCGCCAGCGCGAGACCGGACAGCAGGTGGCCGGTGGTGTGGCCGCGCAGCTGGATGTCCGGCGCCTCCCAGCCGCCACACGGTTCGGCCGTGCTGGGCAGGCCCGCGGTGACCCGGAACATGTGCAGCAGCCGGTCGGCGTCGACGAACCGCAGGTACGCGACGGTCCGCTCCATGTTCTGCCGGTAGCGCGAGTCGAGCAGGCGGACGCGGCCGAGTTCGAGCGGGCGCGGCCGGGCGGTGTCCGCGACCGCGGTGGCCGGTGGCAGCGCCGCGACCAGCCCCGCCGCCGCAACCAGCCCGAAGACACCGCGCCGGGTGAAGGCCGTCATCGGATGTCCTCCCCGGGATACGGCACCAGCCGGGCGGTGTGCGCGGCCGCGGCGGCGGAGGGCAGCCCCGCAACCAGCCCGAACACACCACGCCGGGTGAACACCGTCATCGGATCTCCTCCCCGCGATACGGCACCAGCCAGGCGATGTCCGCGACCACCATGGCGGGTGACAGCGCGACAACCAGCCCGAACACGCCACGCCGGGTGAACACCGTCATCGGATCTCCTCCCCGCGATACGGCACGGGCCGGGCGGTGTGCGCGGCCGCGGCGGCGGAGGGCAGCCCCGCAACCAGCCCGAACACACCACGCCGGCTGCACACGGTCATCGGATTTCCTCCTGGCGGTACGGCACGAGCCGGGCGGGCCCGACCAGTCCGTAGGCCTGGCGGGTGGCGATGCCGAACACCGCGGGGTTGCTCACGCGCAGCCGGTTGAGCAGCGTCGTGGCGACCTCGACCTCGATGCTGTTGCGGCCGGGGCGCAACCACGGCCCGACCTCCACCACCGGGTCGAGCACGTCGGCCGGCGGCAGGGCGCGGCCGTTGACCTTGACGCGGTAGGTGTCGAACACCTCGCCGAGTTCGAGGTAGGCGCCGAGGCCGGGACGCCACGAGCCGAGGTCGACCGTCGTGCGGTAGCGGCCGACACCGGAGACGTCCTGCAGTTCCGGGATCGCCGTCCACGCGGCCAGGGCGGTCAGGCTGAGCCGGTGCGTCGTCTTGACCGTCTCGGTGGGCGTCGCGCCGGGCTGCCAGTCCTCGACCTCGAGGTCCCACGCGGTGAGCGGCACCGGCGCGGGCACCGCGTCCACGGTGGTGCGGACGACACGACCGGTGGACAACGTGGTCGAGTAGGCGCCGGCCGCGGTGGCGCGCAGGACCAGCTTGCCGCCGTCGAACCGGACCTCGCCGTCGGAGGCGGTGGCGTGCGGGGCGCCGGCCGGGCCGAAGCCGATCAGCATCGACTGCCCCGGGTTGAGGGCGACCCGCACCCGCACCTTGTCTCCGGCGCGCTCGAACCGGCCGATGCGCTCGACGCGCCCCGTCCACGCGTCGAGCAGGTACGGCACCGCCGAGCGGTCGCGGGAGGTGAGCCAGACGTCCTGGTCCACGGCCGTGATCCGGCGGTTCTCGGCGTGCCGGGCATTGGCGACGTAGTAGTAGTCCACGCCGTCCTCGACCCGGTGCACGGTCATGATCGTCGACCGGTCGTACTCGACGTCGCGGGTCACGCCGAGGTCGGCGAGCGCGCCCGGGATGCCGTTGGCGTCCGTGGCCACCCGCACCCGCGGCAGGGCGGCGAGCTGGGCCAGCAGGGTCCGGAGCTGGTCGTTCTCGCCGGGCAGGGCGATGCCGGCCGCGTGCACGTCGGTCCAGCTGCCGACCACCACGATCGGCAGGCCGGCGCGGGCGAGGTCGAGCAACCGCCGCGCGGCGTGCACGGACAGGGTGTGTTCCTTGTTGCGGAAGATGTCGCCGTCGAGGACCAGCGCCTTGTACGCGGGACCGTCGGGGGCGAGGCGGCCGTCGCGCACGACCGCGCTGGGCAGGTCGAGCATCGCCTCGCTGAGGAAGCCGTGGGTCCAGCCGACGGGGATGCCGTCGTTGGTCGCCCACGGCGCGCCGATGCCGGTGGAGGTCCAGCCCTTCTGCCGGAAGAACGCGATGTCGGTCTTCTGCACACCGGCGCGCAGCACCAGTTGCGTGCGGGCGAACCAGCCCGCGATGTCGGGCACGTGGCCCCACGTCGGCTGGCGGGGGCCCCACGCCTCGGCGTAGCCGATGCCGTTGCCGTTGTACGGCGAGAACGCCGCGAAGCCCGGCCACGCCGCGCCGGGCGCGGACGCGTAGGAGAACCCGTGCAGGACGGCCTGGTTGACGCCACCGGCGAAGACGCTGCCCATGGTCTGCAGCACCTTGTCCCAGGTGGTGCTGTAGGCGCCGTTGGCGTAGGCGGCGGACTCGCAGGACAGCAGCTGCCGCCCGCCCATGTCGCGGCCGGAGGCGAGCACGCGGTAGTCGTCGAGGTTCTTGAAGCCCAGCGACTCGCTCTCCGGCACGTCGAGCAGCGCGGCGCTGCGGATCGCGTCGGTGGGCAGGCCGTAGGGCTGCACGCGCAGGGTCATGCCGAGGCTGTGCGCGAAGTCGCGCAGCGGGAGCAGGTGGTTGTCGTGGTAGAGGTCGGAGAGGACCTGGTTGTGGTCGTCGCGGACGTGGTTGGTCGTCTCGGCGTCGAAGGTGAACGGGTACTTCTCGTTGCGCTGCACGATGACCGGCAGGTACGGCAGCAGGTCGTAGCCGGCGCGGCGGCGGAACTCGGCGAGGTGATCGGGTGTCCAGGGGGTCGCCTCGGTCTCGATCTCCAGCGAGTCCTCGAACAGGTCGCCGCCGGTCTCGCGGAGCAGGCGGCGGATGGCCGGGGTGAGGATGACCGAGTTCCACACGTCGATCACGGCCTGCACGCCGGCGCGGCTGAAGTGGTCGACGACGTAGGACGCCGGCTCGGTGTGCGGGCCGGCTTCCGGTTGCTGCGCGGAGCCCCGCAACCAGTAGGCGATGACGGCCCAGGTGCCCTCGGGCGCGGTCCAGGTCTCGCCGTCGCCGAGGGTGCGGACGGTCGCGGGGTCGAGGGTGACGGTGGCGGCCGTGGTGGATCCGATGACCTTGGCGACCTGGACGGCGAGGAGGTCCTGCTTGTGCACGCCCTCCTCGGGCGGCTCGACGGCGGCGGGTGGCGGTCCGGAGTAGACGGTGCCGCCCTGCACGTAGGTCACACCGTGGGCGAGTTCCTTGCAGGCGGCCGGGTCGTCGGGGGTGATGGTGGGGACGGCGGTCGGCCAGCACGGGCCGAGCGCCAGATCGACGCGCAGGTGGCGGTCCTTGGCGCGGCGCAGGGCGGTCTCCACGGCGGCGAGCCAGGCCGGGGTGCCCCAGCCGTGGCCGGCGGGGTCGAGGTCCGCGCGGACGCTGTGGTGCACGTCCTGGATCTCGACGCCGCCGAAACCGGCGTCGGCGATCTGGTCGACCTCGCGGGCGATCTCGCCTAGGTCGACCAGGCCGTGCGGCCACCACCAGCGGAACTTGGCGGCGGTGTCGGTGCCGGGGGCGGCGAAGCGCTGCGCGAACGGTCTGCCGGGCGCGGCCAGCGCGGGCGGGATGGAAGGAAGCGCCGCGGCGAGCCCGAAGGCGGCGCTGGCGCCGAGGAAGGTGCGGCGGGTGAGTCTGGTCATGGGGAACTCCGGGGGTTGAGGATCGAAGGAGGCGCCGGTGCTGCCCCCGACGCCGAGGGCAGCACCGGTTCAGTGGATCGAGCCGGTCAGCGGCCCTGGTCCAGGCGCGCGGTCACCACGGCCTGCGGCCGCAGCACCATGGGGCCGACCAGGCCAGGCGACAGGATCGTGTTCTCGCCAGGCTTCAACGGTGTGGCGTCCACTGGGTAAAGGTGCAGCGGTTGAGTACGGTCATTGGGGAGACTCCGGGGATGGGGAAATCGAGCCGGTGCTGCCCCCGGACAACGCCGAGGGCAGCACCGGGGCCTCAGCGGCCCTGGTCCAGGCGCGCGGTCACCACGGCCTGCGGCCGCAGCACCACGGGGCCGACCAGGCCCGACGGCAGGATCTTGTTGCGCGAATTGGCCAGCGTGTTGGTCACCCGCACCGCGATCGTGTTCTCGCCGGGCTTCAACCACGCTGTCGCGTCCACTGTGTACGGTCGCCACAGCGCTGTGGGCAGCGCGGAGCCGTTCACGGTCACCGTGGCCAGGTCGTGCACCTCGCCCAAGTCCAGGACCAGGCGGCGGTTCGCCAGGTCCTGCGCGGTCAGCGAAACCGTCGTCGAGTAGACGGCGCTGCCGGAGAACGTCGGGTCGAAGGCCGTCCACGAACCTAGTGGCCGCTCCGCCTCCACGGCGCCAGGCTTCTCCAGCCGCACCCGCCACGAGCCCGCCAGCGGGATCGGGGTCAGCGCGTCCGTCACGGTCGCCACCCCGCCGTAGCTCCGGCCGTTCGCCGCGCCCGACAGGCGGTACTCGCCGGGCTTGTCGGCGATCACCGTGGCCTGCAACGACCGTCCGTCCACCGTGACCACCTCCGCAGGCAGCGTGCCGTCGGTCAGGTGCGCGGTTTCCCGGACGCCGTGGCGGAAGACCACCGCGAGCGTCTCGTACGGCTGCAGCCGCACCGGCACCGCCACGCCGTCCCGCTCCGCCCGGTACGCCGTCGCCGTGCGGGTCGATCCGGTGCGCGGGTCCCAGATCTCCGGGACGCCCCCGCTGGGGAACGTCGCCGTCGTCGTCACGACCTGGTCGCTCTCGTTGTTCAGCAGGTACGCGACGTCCTTGCCACGCGCGGTCCGCGAGACCCGCACGCTCGGCGCCGCCGGCTCCAAGCGAGCCGCCGCGTACGCCCGGGCCAGACCCGGCAACGCTTCGGCATCATCGACGACCGCGACCGAACCGGCGCCGCGACGCTGCCACTCCGCACCCGCGTCACCGAACAGGCGGCGCAGCTCGCCCGCCAGCTCGGCGTCCCGGCCGCGCGCCTCCCGCGACGGCAGCGGGCCGACCGCGGCCACGTGCCCGCCGACCTGCACGAACCGCGCCAGCGTGCGCACCGTCTCCACGTCCAGCACCGGCGTCTCCGGCAGTACCACCAGCTGGTAGGACGCCTCGCCGACGTGCAGCTGGCCGGCGCGTGCCACGGCCTGGAACCGCGCCACCGGATCGCCGGACAACGACGAGTCACTCACCAGGTCGAAGTCGACCTGACCCCGCTCCAGCGCGTACGCGGCATCCGCGAACTGCCCGTCCAGCGAGTGCTCGGCGTCGGCCACCCGGGTCTGCTCGGCCGCTCGCTGCGGCTGCACGAGCACGGTCCGCGCCAGGTTCTCGCCGCGGCCCAGCTCCATCACGCGGCCGATCCACTCGTCGACCGCGGGCATGTCCGCCCAGAACGTGCTGCGCGGACCGAACGGCGGCGGGAAGTTCACCGAGTTCTCGTCCGTCCACATGGCGTGCAGGAACGTCAGGTTCACGCCGCGCGCCGCGAGCGCGCCCGTCGTGGCGTGCATGAACTCCGGCGCCACCTGCCAGCCCGAGTTGCCGAACGTCTCCATCGCCACGCGCGGCGCGCCGCTCTGGTGTGCGGCCGAGGCTGCGTTGCGGCCCAGCATCGTCTGCTCGCCGAGCGTGTAGTCGCCGGTGATCATGTCGCTGCCCGGCACCTGCGCCCACTGGTTGTCCTTGCTCAGGTCACCGGTGGAGTGCATGCGCTGCTGCGGGCCCTCCTCGTCCAGCAGCGGGTTCGTCAGCAACTGCAGCCCGTGCCGCGCCATCCAGTCGGCCTCGCGCTGGTAGTAGTTCGTGGCGAACAGGTTGTTCACCGCGCGCCAGTAGTAGCCGGCGGCCGGGTCGGTGGTGGGGTCCAGGCCGTCCGCGGCGCCCATGTAGGCGACACCGGGCGTGCCGCCCGCGGCGACGATCGCCTGAGCCAGGCCCGGCGAGGCGGGCAGCCGCTTGAACGGGTGCGGCTGCGCGGAGGCGATGAACGGCTCGTCGTCCCAGAACCCGGGCACCACGGTGCCCATCGCCCACGGGAACCGCCGCACGTACTCGCCGGGCACGGTGTCCATGAACGCGTCCGTGGCCGCCGGGTCGAGCAGGTCCAGGTAGCCGCGCACGTAACCGCTGGAGTCATCGCGCAGCAGCGCCTGCGAGTACACGTCGACCTGCCACTGGCCGGCCGGGACCTGCCAGGTGCCCTTCGCCGGGTCCAGCTCGACCGCGGTCCGGTGGTCGGCCGTGCCCGCCGGGCGCGCCGCCGCGGCGGTGATCCCGGCGAGGTTGACCCGCGTCGCCGGGAAGTCCGCGAGCACCCGGGCGTCGTCGAAGTTCGACGACCACAACAATGTGCCGCCGGGCGCGGTCACCGACAGGTTGTCCCACTGCGACCGCTGGGTGCCCTCGGCCGACACCGCGACCGAGCCGGTGGCGTAGGTGGCATCGGTGGCCGCGGGCTGCACGGTGTTGTTGATCTTCGGCGTGATCGTGTTCCCGGAGACCGTCACCGTGACCGTCTGCGCGCGGGTGGCGGAGAACCCGGGCGTCGGGATGCCGGTGGTGAGCCGGGTGCGCCGGTCCCCGTCGACCCGCCACACGCTCGTGTTGCCCTTGACGTCCACGTCGACCAGGTAGCCGTTCGTGCCGTCGCTGCGCACCATCAGCTGGGTGCCGCCGGTGGTGAGCGTGACCTTGCCGGTGACCGTGTAGTCGGTCCAGCCGGCGCCGGTCGTGATCGCCGCGCCGCCCGGCTTGGTCGCCGGGTCGACGACGAGCTTCCCGGTGTCCACGGCCAGCCCGGTGGTCTCGGCGAGGGTCACCGTCGCCGGTCCGGTCACCACCCGGCTGGACCGCAGCAGCCCCTTGAGCCGCAGCTCCGGGTGCTCTTCGGCGACCTTCAGGCCGGCCCGGCCGCTCGGGAAGTTGTTGTCGTTGAACAGCCACATCTTCATGCCCGTGCGCTGCGCTTCACGCAGGACGTGCTCGATGAGCGTGAACCACTCCTCGGTGAGGAAGGCCGGCTGCATCGACGCGCCGCCGTACGGGAAGACCACGGCCTCGTAGATGCCCTTGTCCCGCATCTCGGCCATCTGCCGGTCGGTGATCTCCGGCGTGATCGTGTTGTTCCAGTACCAGTAGACGCTCGGGCGGCTGTCCTTCGGCGGGTTCGCGAAGGCGGCCGGGTCGAAACGGGACAGGTCGGTGGTCGCGGCGGGCGGGCGATCGGGGGTTTGGGCCACGGCGGGCGCGGCGGCCAGTCCGGCCGCCGTCACAGCCGCGAGCAGGACGGAGACGAGTCTTCTCATGGTGTCGTCCTCTCAGGACACTCGCGAGCGGAAGGTCCAGGAGCCGGAGCCGGCCTCGAACACGGCTTCGCCGCCGTCCACGCGGACGAAGCGGGCGCCGTCGGCGACCGGCGGGACGTGACCGGCGAACGGCACGTGCACCTCGGCAGTGGCGCCCACCGGGACGGTGACCTCCAGCCGGTACTCGCCGCCGGTGCGCGTCCAGGAGGTGCGGACCTCGCCGTAGGTGCTCTCGTACTTGCCCGACGCCGAGGTCAGGTCGCCGACCACCGCCGGGTCGATCAGCAGGCGCCGGAAGCCGGTGGAATCGGCCGTCTGCTCGATGCCGGTCAGCCGCGTCTGCAGCCAGCCGTCCATCGCGCCGAGCATGAAGTGGTTCTGCGACTGGCCGCTGCCGCCGTCCCAGGTCTCGCCGAGCGCGGTCAGCCCGGCCTTGACCTGGAAACCGAGGCTGGGGCTGGTGGTCTGGGTCGCGATCAGGTAGACGACGTCGTCGCGCCCGGCCGCGGACAGCACGCGCAGCACGGACGGGAACGAGATCTCACCCATGATCAGGTGCCAGCCGGTGGCCTGGATGCTGTCCACGAGGTGCTGCACCTGCGCGGCCCGCAGGTCCGCGGGCACCGCGCCCATGTCCAGTGCCAGTGCGGTCGCGCCCTGCCCGCCGCCGCCGAACAGGCCGGTGGCCGGGTTGTAGTACTTCACCCACACCTTCCGGGCGAGGTCGTCGGCGCGGGCGCGGTAGGCGGCCGCGTCGGCGTCACGGCCGAGCGCCTTGGCGACCTGCGCGAGCCCGTCGGCGATGGCCCACACCCCGAACGTGCCGGTGATCGCACGCGGCATCACGGGCTTCTCCGTGGTGATCCAGTCGCCGAGGCTGTAGTCGTAGACCCCGCCGTCGATCCAGCGCGCGGCCTGTCCCTCCAGATAGGACAGGTACCGCTGCATCGCCGGGTAGTAGGTGCGCAGCAGCTCGTCGTCGCCGTAGGTGCGGTAGGCCTTGAGCGGCAGCAGGACCAGGGCGCCGCCCCAGTTCGGGTCGTCGCGGTAACTGCCTGCCAGCGTCACGTAGTCCGGGACGGTGCTCGGCACCATGCCGGAGGCCTCCTGGCCGTCGGCGATGTCCTGCACGATCTTGCCGAGGTAGGCCTCGACGTCGTAGTTGCGGGCGATCGTGTCGAACGCCAGGTGGTCCTGCTCCAGCCAGCCCAGCTTCTCCCGGCTCGGGCAGTCGGTGAGCACGCTCTGCATGTTGTTCTCCAGCGCGTGGCGGGTGAGGCGGTGGATGCCGTTGACGATCTCGTCGGACGTGGTGAACTCGCCCGCGGAGTCGTTGTCGGCCATGATGCGCAGGCCGGTGACCGACAACCGCGCGTCGTCGGGGACGCCGACGACCTCCAGGTAGCGGAAGCCGTGGTAGGAGAACTCGGGGTGCCAGGTCTGGGTGCCGCCCTTGCCGGTGAAGCTGTCCCAGATGGGCGCGCCGACGTTGGACTTCGACTGGTCGACCCGCCCGTTGCGCAGCGCCTCGGCCGGGAAGACGCGGACCGTGGTGCCCGCCGGGGCGGTCAGCGTGATCTGCGGGATGCCGGCGATGTTGCGGCCGAGGTCGAACACCCGCACGCCGGGCGCGGGCCGGGACACCTCCGCGCCGGGCAGCTGCTCGACGACGCGGACCGGCTCGCCGCTGCGCGCGGTGAGCTTGGTGGTCGGCGCGGGCGGGGCGACGGCGGTGGCAGGCGTCCACGCGGCGCGGTTCGCGTCCGGCGCGTCCCAGCCCGGGATCTCGCGGCGGGCGTCGTAGTCCTCGCCGCCGTACCAGTTGGACGCCGTCGTCGGGCCGAGCGTGGTGCGCCACGATGGGTCCGTGACGATGCGCTGGACACTGCCGTCGGCCATGGTCAGCTCGAGCTGCGCGATCACCTGCGGGTCGCTGGCGGTGCGGGCGAACTTGCGGTAGCGGCCGGAGGTGTGCAGCGCGTCCGCGGTGCCGTTGCCGACCGCGATGCCGATCGTGTTCGCGCCGCCGCGGAGCTGGCCGGTCACGTCGTAGGCGGCGTAGGTGACGCGGTCGGCGTAGTCGGTGTTGCCGGGTTCGAGGACGGCGTCGCCGACGCGGGCGCCGTTGAGGCTCGGCACGTACACGCCGAGGCCGCTGACGTACAGGCGGGCCTGCTGCACGCGGCCCTGGACCGTGAAGTCCTTCGCGAACAGCGGCAGGGCCTCGGGCAGCCAGTTCTCCGGCGTGGGCTGGTCCTTGACGGTGGCGGCGACGGTGAACGGGCCGGTCGCGGCCGTCGCGGTCTGGATGGTGTAGTCGACGGGGAAGTTGGGGGTCCTGCCGTCGGCGGTGAGGGTGTCGGTGCGCGGGTAGAGCACTACCTGGTCGAAGGTGCGGTCGGCGCCGAGATCGATCGTCACCCACACCGGCGCGTCCGGGTTGTCGTGCGCCGCGCTCTGGTAGCCGGCGTTGCTCGCCTCCTCCGGGTTGGAGGTGGTGAGGCCGTCGGCGATCAGGCCGGGCTCCCACTCCTTGCGGATGGTCTCGGTCTCCGAGGCGGTGACGAACTTTTCGCGCCCGGCGGCGAAGTTGACCGACGGGTTCGCGGAGTCGCGCACCTGCACCTCGGCGAGCTGCAGCCGGTAGGTCAGGTCCGGGAAGCGGCGCGGGGTGCCGGTGGTGACGAGGCGGTTGTTGCTGTCGATGGGCTGCTCGGCGAGCGGGAGGCCGAGCTTGGTGACGTCGAGGCGGACGTAGCGCGCGGTCCGCGCGGGGAGGGTGACGACCACGGGCTGCGCCGGCTTGCGGCTGAGCTGCCAGTCGTGGTTGGTGATCCAGCCCGCCGTCCAGTCCTCCTGGTCGGTGAGGCCGGTTTCGAACCAGGTCGGCTCGCTCCACGCCGAGGGCGCGGGGCCGGACCAGGTGCGCACGCGCCAGTAGACGCGCTGGCGGCTGGTGAGGGCCTTGCCGGCGTAGGTCGCTTCGACGTCGGCGCTGGGCACGCGCCCGGTGTCCCACAGGTCGGCGCGGCCGCGGTCGAGGGCTTCGCGCGAGGTGGCGGCCTGGATCTGGTAGGCGGACTGTTCGCGGTGACGGGCTTGAGCGGTGTTCTGCCAGGACAGGACGGGAGTGGTGTCGTCGGTCCCAAGTGGACGGTCCTGGTGCGCGGTGCGCAGATCGGTGACGGAGACGAGCCCGCCCTGCGCGACGCCCGGCGGGGCGACCCCGGACACCAGCGCCGCGGCGACGGTGACCGGGATCAGGATTCTGCGGAGACGAGAACCAGAGCGCATCGGTGCTGCTCCTCCTCGGCCGGTGGGGAGACGGCCGCTGATTCGACGGTGAATCGTTTCAAACCTGAGGGAACGTTACGGGGACTTCACGTCCGGAACAAGATCGGTGTCCGAATCCGGTCACCACGTCCCTCACGCGGGGGCCGTAGGAAACCCGTAGCCGCGCCCGGTACCGCCTGCTTGCGCACTTCTGTTCGTGCCAGGTTCACGACACACAGCTGCGCCACGATGGTTTTTCACCACTGGGAGGTTCATCATGCAACGAAGCTTGAGAAGGCTGGCCACGGTGTCGGCGCTGGCGGTCGCGGTGACGTTCACCGGCTGGACGGCCACCACCGCCTTGGCGGGCGCCAGTCCCGCCCCCACGGACATCGGGACGGTGACGACCCAGGACGTGTGGGTCCCGTGGAAGGTCTACGCCACCTACGAAAAGTGCCGGCAGCAGGGCCGGGACATGATCGGCGTCGGCGCGGTCGTCGACTACCGGTGCAGCTACGACAGCCCCGGCTGGCTCCTCGAACTCCGGATGGTCAGCTAGCGGCGTGCCTCCGGCGGGGATCTACAGCAGTCCCCGCCGGGCGGCCCACACCACGGCCTGGATGGGCGCGGCGAAGCCGAGGCGGTCGCAGATCGCCCGCAGCCGGCGTCGCACGGTGCGCTCCGACAGGTCCAGGCGGCGGGCGATGGCGTCCAGCGGGAGGCCGTCCGCGAGCAGTTCCAGCAGCTCCAGGTCCGCCCGCGGCAACGTGTCCGGGCGCTGCGCGGTCGTCACGGCGACACCAGCAGCACGTGCAGCGTCCGCGGCCCGTGCACGCCCTCGACCCGGTTCAGCTCGATGTCGCTCGTCGCGCTGGGGCCGCTGATCCACGTCTGCGGCCGGTCCGGGGACAGCGCCGCCACGGCCTGCGGCACGCCGGGCACGATCTGGTCCGTCCGCAGCACGCACACGTGCCGGTCCGGCACCAGGCTCACCGCCCGGCGCCCCTGCCCCGGCCCGTGGTCCAGCACGATCGTGCCCGTCGTCGCGATCGCCAGCGCCGCCAGCGTCACCACCGCGTCCAGCCGGTCCAGCTCCGCCGCGGACTGCCCGGTGTCCGGGACACCACCGGGCACCTGCCACGGGAAACCGTCCGGCACCAGCACGGACTCCGCGGAACCCAGCGCCTCAGCGAGCGCCGCGGGCAGCGTGTCCTCCGTGCACCGCGTCAGCTCGGCCCGGTAGTCGACCAGCCGCTCGGCGAACAGCTCCACCACGTCACCGGCCGGAACCACCGAACGGTAGCCGCGCGGCACCGGCGCCTCCGACGGGTCCGCCGCGGCCAGCGCGGACCGCACCCGGCCGAGGATCTCCTCCCGCGCGCTCATCGCCGTCCCTCCCGCCGCCACCACGACCGGAACGACTCCACCGGCGGCGCCGGCACGTCCCGCGCGTTGCTCCACAACGAACCCGGCCACGGCAACCGGCCCAGGGCACGCCGTCCGCCGGGCATCACCTTGCGCCCGAACCGCCCTAGCAACCGCCCGGCGACACCCATTCCGCGCTCGGCCAGGCCAAGGCGCTTCGAGTCCGCCAGCACCCAGGACGCCGACTTCATCGCCACCGCCTCGGCCTTCGGCGAAGACCGGTGCGCGTCGACCACTTTGGACCGCAGGTGCACCAGCACCTCGGGGATGTCGATCCGCACCGGGCACGCCTCGAAACACGCGCCGCACAGGCTGGACGCGTACGGCAGCGAGTCCACCTGGTCGTCCACGCCCGTGCCGCGCAGCAGCGGGTTCAGGATCGCCCCGATCGGCCCCGGGTACACCGAGCCGTACGCGTGCCCGCCGGTGCGCTCGTACACCGGGCACACGTTCAGGCAGGCCGAGCACCGGATGCAGCGCAGCGCCTGCCGCCCGACCTCGTCGGCCAGCGCGCGGGTGCGGCCGTTGTCCAGCAGCACCACGTGCGCCTCCTGGCCCTCGGTCGCGCCCGACCACGTCGAGGTGTAGGGGTTCATTCGCTCCCCCGTGCTGGAGCGCGGCAGCAGCTGCAGGAACACGTCCAGATCGGACCAGGTGGGCACGATCTTCTCGATCCCGACCACCGACACCAGCACCTCGGGCAGCGTCAGGCACATCCGCCCGTTGCCCTCGGACTCGACGACGACGAGCGTCCCGGTCTCGGCGACCGCGAAGTTCGCCCCGGACACGGCCATCCGCGCCCGCAGGAACTTCTCCCGCAGGTGCAGCCGCGCCGCGCCGGCCAGCTCCGCAGGCCGGTCCGACAGGTCGTCGGGCGCCGGGCGCCCCGCGGCGGCCATCTTGTCGCGGAAGATCTCCCGGATCTCCGCGCGGTTGCGGTGGATCGCGGGCACCAGGATGTGCGAGGGCAGGTCGTCGCCGAGCTGCACGATCAGCTCGGCCAGGTCGGTCTCCCACGCCGTGATGCCCTGTGCGGCCAGTGCTTCGTTGAGCCCGATCTCCTGCGTCGCCATGGACTTGACCTTGACGACCTCGTCGACGGCGTGCTGCTTCGCGATCCCCGCGACGATCTCGCACGCCTCGGCGGCGTCCCGCGCCCAGTGCACGGTCGCGCCCCGGTCGGTCAGCGACTTCTCCAACCGCAGCAAGTGCTCGTCGAGGTGGCGCAGCGTGTTGTCCTTGATCGCCGCGCCGGCCAGGCGCAGCTCCTCCCACTCGTCCACCTCGCCGACGACGGCCGCGCGCTTGGCGCGGATCGTGCCGGTGGCGTGCGCGAGGTTGCGGCGCAGCTGCGTGTCCGACAACGCCTCCCGGGCCGCCGCCGGAAAAGCGGGCATCCCAACGAAAGTGGCGCTCATGCGTCCTCCGTCCCGGCGAGCACTTCGGCCAGATGCATCACGCGCACTCCGGTGCGCTGCCGCGACAGCAGCCCGCCGATGTGCAGCAGGCACGAGTTGTCCCCGGCCACCAGCACCTCGGCGCCGGTGTCCAGCACGTGCCGCGCCTTGTCCGCGCCCATCGCGGTCGAGGTCTCCGCGTTCTTCACCGCGAACGTGCCGCCGAAACCGCAGCACTCGTCCGCGGCGGGCAGCTCCACCAGGTCCAGCCCGCGCACCTCGCGCAGCAGCCGCAGTGGCCGGTCGCCGACGCCCAGCATCCGCAGCGAGTGGCAGGTCGGGTGGTAGGTGACGCGGTGCGGGAAGTACGCCCCCACGTCGGTCACGCCGAGCACGTCGACCAGGAACTCGGTCAGCTCGTACACCTTCGGCGAGGTCTCCGCGACCGCCTCCTGCAGCCGGCTGTCCCCGCTGCGCCGCGCGACGATCGAGTGCTGGTGCCGCACCGATCCCGCGCACGACCCGGACGGGGTCACGATCGCGTCGTACCCGGCGAACGCGTCGACGAAGTTGCGCACCACCGGCACGGCCTCGTCGAGGTAGCCGGTGTTGACC
Organism: Amycolatopsis sp. NPDC006125; assembly: GCF_040614195.1. Taxonomy (NCBI): domain Bacteria; kingdom Bacillati; phylum Actinomycetota; class Actinomycetes; order Pseudonocardiales; family Pseudonocardiaceae; genus Amycolatopsis; species Amycolatopsis sp. NPDC006125. Next base: position 21,765 of record NZ_JBEXTZ010000005.1, on the reverse strand, counting down.
ATCGGCTGGGCGCAGCACGTCTGCGCGACCGGGAAATCCGCCTCCACGCCGAGCCGCCGCAACAGCGTGAACACCGCCTTGCCGGTGTCCGGGAACATCGCGTCGTTGATGCAGGTGACCTGCACGGCGACCTTCATGCCACCACCTTCGGATCGATCCGCGCGGCCGCCAGCGCCCACTCGGCCTCGCGGCCGGACGGTTCGTAGCGGCGCAGCTCGTGCGTGTCCCGGATCAGCGCCCGCATCGCGGCCAGGTCCGGCAGGTCCGCGCCCAGCGCGCGGGCCTGCACGAGCACGTTGCCCAGCGCCGCGGCCTCGACCGGCCCGGCCAGCACGGGCACGCCGCAGGCGTCCGCGGTGAGCTGGCACAACAGCTCGTTGCGGACTCCGCCACCGACCACGTGGACGACGTCGACCGGCCGTCCGGTCAGCTCCGATGCCTGGCGCACGGTCCGACGATAGGCCAGCGCGAGGCTGTCCAGCACGCACCGGACGATCTCCCCCGGCGTCTCCGGGACCCGCTGCCCGGTCTCGGCGCAGGCCTGCCGGATCCGGGACGGCATGTCGCCCGGCGGCAGGAACACCGGCGCGTCGATGTCCACGACCGCGGACAACGCGGGCACCTCCGCAGCCTGCGCCAGCACCGACGGCAGCGCGACCGGCGTGCCCTGCGCCTCCCAGGTGCGCAGCGACTCGGACAGCACCCACAGGCCCATCACGTTGCGCAGGAACCGGATCCTGCCGTCGACACCGCCCTCGTTGGTGAAGTTGGCCGCCAGCGCGGCGTCACCCAGCTCCGGCTCGTCGAGCTCCAGGCCGACCAGCGACCACGTGCCCGAGGAGATGTAGGCGAAGTTCGCGCCCGGCTCGGCGGGCACCCCCACCACGGCGGACGCGGTGTCGTGCGAGCCGACCGCGACCACCGGCAGCTCCGGCAGCGCCAGCTCGGCGGCCAGGTCCGGCAGCAGCGTGCCGACCACCGTGCCCGGGTCGCGCAACGGCGGCAGCAACCGCGGCGGGATGCCGACGCGGGTGGCCAGGTCCACTGCCCACTCCCGCGACCGCACGTCGTAGAGCTGCGTGGTGGAGGCGTTGGTGCGCTCCGCGCCGCGCACCCCGGTCAGCCAGTAGTTCAGCAGGTCCGGGATCAGCAGCATCGTTTCGGCCGTGCTCAGGTCACGCTCGGCCAGCAGCTGGTAGAGCGTGTTGAACGGCAGCTGCTGCAGGCCGGTGACGTCGAACAGCTCCCGCGCCGGCACGGACTCCAGGACCCGCTCGGCCACGCCCTCGGTGCGTGCGTCGCGGTAGTTGACCGGGTTGCCCAGCAGCGCCCCGGAGGCGTCGAGCAACCCGTAGTCCACGGCCCAGGAGTCTATGCCGAGACCGTCCAGCGCACCGGCCTTGTGCGCGGCCTGCACCCCGGTCAGCAGCTCGCGGTAGAGGCCGAGGATGTCCCAGTGCAGGGTCGATCCACCCGCGTGGGCGACCCGGACGCCGCCGTTGGGGAAGCGGTGCACCTCCTGCACCGACAGCACGCCGGGCCCCACCGTGCCGGCCATGACGCGCCCGCTGGACGCGCCCAGGTCGACGGCCGCCAGTCGCATCACACCCGCACCACGCGCAGTTCGAGACCGAGCAGGTCGGCCACCGCCTCCAGCTCCGCGACGCGGTGCCCGGTGCCCAGCGCCCAGTGGTGGTTGACCCCGGCGGCCGACCACGCGTCGGTCCACTCGCCGGGGTTGCCGCCGAAGTCGACGCGGGAGGTGGTGTTGCCGATCTCCAGCAGCGGGCCGGGCACGACCTCGCCCTCGGACGCGACGAGCGTGAACCGCCCGTCGCGTTCCTGACCGAGGCCGAGCAGTGTCACCGGGCCGTGCTTGACGTCGAACTCGACGGACACGCCCCAGCCGCGCTTGCCGTGGTAGACACCCAGGCCGCGCAGCAGCGGCCGCCGCGCGCTGATCGCCAGGTGCGCCGGGCCGTCGTGGCCCATCTCGACCACGTTGTCCCGGAAGTTGAGCGCCTGCAGCTCGGTGAACGAGCCGCCCGCGCCGAGTCGGTCCATCACCAGCATGGCCAGCGAGTTGCGCAGCTCGAACTCCCCCGCCGCCGGGATGCCGCGCGCGGTGAGCAGCGACGCGCCGAGGATGAACCCGGCGCCGACCCGCTCGTGGGTCTCGCCGTCCAGGCCGCGGTGGTAGTAGGCCAGCGTGTCCAGGGAGAAGTCCTCGACCAGCCGGTCCAGCGCCACCGAGACGCGAGCGCCCCACGCGAAGTCCTCCTCGACGACCGAGTCGTCCAGGTCGAACACCTTCCGCGCGAGATCCATCCGCGCGGCGGTCTCGTCGTCGGTGACCTTCTCGACCCGCACCCGCAGGTCGTCGATCTCCAGGATCTCCACGTGCCCGCCGAGCTGTGCGGTCACCAGCGTCGGATCGGTCGAGACGTCCATCATGCCCGGGTAGAGGTGGCCGAGCAGGCCGTGCCGCCCGTGCCGGAACGCGGCGCGCACCCCGGCGGCCTTGATCCAGCGCTCGATGCGGGTCCAGGCCCGCTCGTCCTCCAGGTACCCGGACACCGACCGGAACTCGACGCCGACGCGGCGGAAGGCGTTGGCCATCTCCGGCAGCGGGCAGGCGCCGCAGTAGGCGAGCCAGGCGCCGGTGTTGAAGTTCGCGTGGTCCATCGCCTCGGTGGGCTGCAGGTTGAGCAGCAGCACCGGCGCTCCGCTGCGCTGCGCGACCGGCGCGAGCATGCTGGACGTGAGGTAGGTGGTGAGGAAGCCGATGATCAGGTCGCAGTCGGCGACCCGCAGCTTCTCCGCGGCGGCCGCGCCCTCCCGCTCGTCCGAGACGAACCCGGCGTCCACCACCTCGCAGTCCATTCCGGACAGTCGCTCGGCCACCCGCCGCGCGGAGGCCTGGAGTTGCGGCAGCAGCTCCGGGAACTGTGGCCAGTACGCCCCGAGCCCGCCTGCGACGAGGCCGACGCGGGTGCGCCTCGGGGTGATCCGCTCCAGGTCCATGGTGAAGGTCCCTTCCTGCTTCAGCGGAGGAAAGCGGCCGCGACACCCGCGTCAACGGGCACGTGCAGGCCGGTCGTGTGCGTCAGGTCGCCGCCGGTGAGCGCGAACACCGCCGCGGCGACGTGCTCGGGCAGCACCTCGCGCTTGAGGATGGTGCGCTGGGCGTAGAACTTGCCCAGGTCCTCCTCCGGCACGCCGTAGACCGCGGCGCGTTGCGCGCCCCAGCCTCCGGCGAAGATGCCGGAACCGCGCACCACACCGTCCGGGTTGACGCCATTGACCCGGATGCCGTGCTCGCCGAGTTCGGCGGCCAGCAGCCGGACCTGGTGCGCCTGGTCGGCCTTGGCCGCGCCGTAGGCGACGTTGTTGGGGCCGGCGAACACCGAGTTCTTCGACGAGATGTAGACGATGTCACCGCCGAGGCCCTGCGCGATCATCGCCTTCGCCGCGGCCTGCGAGACCAGGAACGAGCCCTTGGCCATCACGTCGTGCTGCAGGTCCCAGTCCTTCTCGGTGGTCTCCAGCAGCGGCTTGGAGATCGACAGGCCGGCGTTGTTGACGACCAGGTCGATGCCGCCGAACGCCAGCACGGTCGCGTCCACCGCGGCGGCGACCGCATCGGCGTCGACGACGTTCGCGACCACCGAAACCGCCTTGTCCGTGTTCCCGATGGAGCGCGCGACCTCCTCCGCGGCGTCGCCGTTCAGGTCCGCGATCGCCACGCACGCGCCCTCGGCGGCGAGCCGTTCGGCGATGGCGCGCCCGATGCCCGAACCAGCGCCGGTCACCAGGGCAACGCGCCCGGCCAGCGGCTTCGGCTTGGGCATGCGCTGGAGCTTGGCCTCCTCCAGCGCCCAGTACTCGATGCGGAACTTCTCGCTCTCCGGGATCGGCGCGTAGCGGGAGACCGCCTCGGCGCCGCGCATCACGTTGATCGCGTTGACGTAGAACTCGCCGGCCACGCGCGCGGTCTGCTTGTCCTTGCCGAAGGAGAACATGCCGACACCGGGCACGAGCACGATCGCCGGGTCGGCGCCGCGCATCGCGGGGCTGTCCGGGGTGGCGTGCCGCTCGTAGTAGGCGCGGTAGTCCTCCCGGTAGGCCTCGTGCAGTTCCTTCAAGCGCGTGACGACGTCCTCCAGCGGGGCGGTCGCGGGCAGGTCGACCACGAGCGGGCGGACCTTGGTGCGCAGGAAGTGGTCCGGGCACGACGTGCCGAGCGCGGCGAGCGGCTGCAGCTTCTCCCGGGACAGGAACTCCAGCACCACGTCGCTGTCGTTGTAGTGGCCCACCTGGCGCTGGTCGGTCGACGCCAGCCCGCGGATCACCGGCGCCAGCGCGGCGGCCCGCTTCCGCCGCTCCTCCTCCGGCAGCGGCTCGAACCCGCGCACGACCGCGCCGAAGGGCTCCGCGGAGCCCCGCTCGGCGAGGAACTTCTCCGCGGTCCGGATGATCTCCAGCGAGTTCCGCCGGCACTCCTCGGACGTCTCGCCCCACGCGGTGATGCCGTGCCCGCCCAGGATCACGCCGATCGCCTGTGGGTTGGCCTTCTTCACCGCAGCGATGTCCAGGCCCAGCTGGAACCCGGGGCGGCGCCAGTCCACCCACACCACGCGGTCGCCGAAGCACTCCTTGGTCAGCGCCGGTCCGTCGGCCGCGGTGGCCAGCGCGATGCCCGAGTCCGGGTGCAGGTGGTCGACGTGCGTGGCCTCGACCAGGCCGTGCATCGCGGTGTCGATCGACGGCGCGGCGCCGCCGCGGCCGTGCAGGCAGTAGTCGAACGCGGCGACCATCTCGTCCTCGCGCTCGACACCCGGGTAGACGTCCACCAGCGCGCGCAGGCGGTCCAGCCGCAGCACGGCCAGCCCGGCCTCGGTCAGCGTGCCCAGGTCACCCCCGGATCCCTTGACCCACAGCAGTTCCGCCGGCTGCCCGGTGACGGGGTCGGTCTCGCTGCCCTTGGCCGAGGTGTTGCCCCCGGCGTAGTTGGTGTTGCGCGGGTCGGCGCCGAGGGCGTTGCTGCGCTGGATGAGTTCGGCGGCGGGATTGTTCGTCATGGTGGTTCAGGCTCCCCAACCGGCCTGCCGGCCGTCGGCTCGTTCGGCGACGATCTTTTCCTGGTAACCGCTGCGGTGGTAGGCGGCGATCGGGTCCGGGTCCAGCCCGGCCTCCTCGCGCAGCTCGGCCAGCAGCGGCCGCACGTCGGTGTTGTAGGCGTCCATCAGCACGGCGTTGGCGCCGAGCACGTCCCCGTTCTGCTGCGCGGCGAACAAGGCGTCCTTGTCGACCAGCAGGGCCTTCGCGGTGGCCTCCTGCACGTTGAGCACCGAGCGGATGATCGCCGGGATCTTCGCCTCGATGTTGTGGCACTGGTCGAGCATGAAGTTGATGCCGTAGGACGGGTCCAGCGCGTCGGCGCGCACGATCTCCCACATGATGCGGAACAGCTGGAACGGGTCGGCGGCACCGGCCATCAGGTCGTCGTCGGCGTAGAAGCGCGAGTTGAAGTCGAACGCGCCGAGCTTGCCCTGGCGCAGCAGGAACGCGACGATGAACTCGATGTTGGTGCCCGGGGCGTGGTGGCCGGTGTCGATGCACACCGTCGCCTTCGGACCGAGCTCGACGCAGTGCGCGTACGAGGTGCCCCAGTCCGGCACGTCGGTGGCGTAGAAGGCGGGCTCGAACAGCTTGTACTCCAGCAGGATCCGCTGGTCGTCGCCGAGCCGGTCGTAGGCCTCGCGCAGCGCGGCGGCCAGCCGGTCCTGCCGGGTGCGCAGGTCGTCCTGGCCCGGGTAGTTGATGCCGTCGGAGAACCAGAACTTCAGGTCCTTGCTGCCCGTGGCGTCCATGATGTCGATCGCCTCGATCAGCTGATCGGTGGCCTTGCGGCGGATCCGCGGGTCGGGGTTGGTGACCGAGCCCAGCTTGTAGTCCTCGTCCTGGAAGACGTTGGTGTTGATGGCGCCGATCTCGATGCCCAGGTCGTGCGCGTACTTGGTGAGGGCGCCGTAGTCGTCGACCCGGTCCCACGGGATGTGCAGCGCCACGCTCGGCGCGATGCCGGTCAGCTCGTGCACCTTCGCCGCGTCGGCGATCTTCTCCTCCGGCGTGCGGGGCACCCCGGGCTGCGGGAACACCTTGAAGCGGGTGCCGGAGTTGGCGTAGGCCCACGAAGGCGTCTCGATCCGCTGAGCGCGCAGGGCTGCTTTCACGGCGGTCAGGTCGGACAACAGGATCACTTTCCTTCCAGGTGGAAGACCTCGGTGAGCAACTGGAACCCCTCGTCGGGGCCGCGCCCGTCCAGGCCCGTGAAGAATTCGGCCATCTCGGCCTGCCAGCGGGCGTTGACCTCGGTGCGGGCCATGGCCGCCTGCGCGGCGTCGAGGTCGTCGGCCTCGACGTAGCCGATCAGCAGGCCGTCGTCCCGGAGGAACAGCGAGTAGTTGCGCCATCCGGTGTCCGTCAGCGCCTGCCGCATCTCCGGCCACACGGCACGGTGCCGCTCGGCGTACTCGGCCATCCGCTCAGGCTTCACCTGCAGGCAGAAGCAGTATCGGGCCACGATCCGTCCTCGGTGGAGCCCCGGCCGGGCCGCCGGTGCGGCCCGGCCGGGAGACTGTCAGAAGTTGTACTGGTCGATGTTGCTCGCGTCGAACACCGTCGGCGGGCCGAGGACGATCTCGCCGTCCTTGCCGATGGTGTACTCGCCGAGCTTGCCCGCCTTGAACTTCTGGCCCTCGACGCCGGTGATCTGGCCGGAGGCCAGTGCGACACCCGCGTAGGCGGCCAGGTAGCCGATGTCGGCCGGGTTCCACAGCGCGAACTTGGTGACGGTGCCGTCCTTGACGTACTCGCGCATCTGGTTCGGCGTGCCGAGCCCGGTCACCGCGACCTTGCCCTTGTAGCTGGAGGAGCTGATGTAGCGGGCGGCCGCGGCGATGCCGACGGTGGTCGGCGCGACGATGGCCTTCAGGTTCGGGTAGGACTGCAGCAGGCCCTGGGCCTCCTGGAACGACTTCTGGTCGTCGTCGTTGCCGTAGGCGACCTTCACCAGCTTCAGGTTCGCGTACTCGGGCTTGGTGAGCTGCTGCTTGAACACCTCGATCCAGGCGTTCTGGTTGGTGGCGTTCGGGGTCGCCGACAGGATCGCGATCTCACCCGAGCCGCCCGCCAGCTCGCTGGCCATCTTCGCCAGCTGCTCGCCGATGCCCTCGGTGGTGGCCTGGTTGATGAACACGTCGCGGCAGTCCTTGGCCGCGTCGGAGTCGAAGGCCACGACCTTGATGCCGGAGCTGCGTGCCTGGTTCAGCGACGGGCACACCGCGTTCGGGTCGTTCGCCGCGATGCCGATGACGTCCTGCTGCTGCTGGATCAGCGTGTTGATGTAGCTGACCTGCGAGGAGGCGCTCGCGTCGTTCGGGCCGACCAGCTTGTACTCGCCCTTGAGCTCGTCCAGCGCGGTCTTGCCGCCGCCCACCTCGATGTCCGAGTACGGGTTGTTGAGCTGCTTGGGCAGGAAGGCCATCTTGACGCCTTCCTTGGTGGCGGCGTTCGGGTCGGCCTGCGCGGTCGACTGGGCGCCACCGCCGCCGGACGAGCTGCTGTCGTTCTTCGTGGTGCCACCGCACGCGGACACCGTCAGCACGAGCGCTGCCGACACCGCACCGGCGAGGAGTCGTCTCTTCATGGGCGTTTCGCCTTTCTATGTGGTCGCCCGGCGCCGCAGGGCAGCCCGGAACCTGATCACGATGTTGGGCAGGAGCACCGAGATGATCAGCAGCACCCCGGTGACGATGTTGAGCGCCTCGTTCGACACGTCCTGCAGCCGCAGCGCGTTCTGCAGCGTGGCCAGCAGGACCACCCCGGCGAGCACACCCGGCAGGGTGCCCTTGCCGCCGAAGATGGAGACACCGCCGAGCAGGACCGCCGCCACGACGGCGAGTTCCATGCCGAGGCCGTTGTCGGCGCGGGCGCTGGAGTACCGCAGCGTCCACAGCACGCCGGCCAGGCCGGCGACGAGACCGCTGACGACGTAGAGCCAGAACTTCAGCCGCGCCACGCGGATGCCGGCGAAGCGCGCGGCCTGCTCGCTGGCGCCGGCGGCGTACACCGAGCGGCCGACCGGCGTCGCGTGCAGCACCAGGCCGAACACCACGGCGAGCACGACGAGCGGGATCAGCACGTTCGGGATCGGGCCGTCGCCGATCGTGCCGGTCACCCACGAGGTGTAGGCACGCGGGAAGTCGGCCACCGCGCCGTCGCCGAGCACCACGAACGCCAGGCCGCGGTAGAGCGCGAGCGTGCCGATGGTGACCGCCAGTGACGGCAGTTTCAGCACGGTCACGAAGAACCCGTTGAGCGCGCCCAGCACCGCGCCGAGCACCAGGCACAGCGGGATGATGGTCTCGATGGGCAGGCCGCGGTTCCACAGGTCGCCCATCACGGCCGAGGTGAGGCCGAGGGTGCTCGCCACCGACAGGTCGATCTCGCCGGTCACGATCACGAACGTCATCGGCAGCGCGATCAGCGCGATGGGCAGCAGGTCCAGCAGCAGGAACGTGAAGTTGCGGCTGCTGCCGAAGTTCTCCACCACGCCGGAGGCGATGAGCAGCACCAGCACCGTGATCACGATGACGGCGGCGTCCCAGCTCGCCAGGCGGGACAGCCAGGCCGGCCGCTTGTCAGACATGGGAATCCCTCTTCTTCAGTGACTTGGCCACCCGCACCGCGACCAGGCGGTCGGCCCCGATCGCGAGCAGGATCAGCGCGCCGACGATGGCCTGCTGCCAGAACTGGTTGATGTCGAGGACCGCCAGGGAGCTCCCGATGACCGTGAGCAGCAGGGCGCCCAGGCCCGCGCCCCACACGGTGCCGCTGCCGCCGAACACCGCGACCCCGCCGACCACCGCGGCGGCGACCACGTTCAGCTCGTAACCGTTGCCCGCGGCCGCGTCGATCGTGCCGAACCGCGCGGCGAACAGGACACCGGCGACACCGGCCAGCGCGCCGCTCACCAGGAACGCGGCGATGGTGTTGCGGCCGACCTTGATGCCGGCCAGCTCGGCGGCCTGCGGGCTCGACCCCATCGCGTACAGCTCGCGCCCGGCGCGGTAGTTGCGCAGCACGACCCCGGCGACGACCAGCACGATCACCGCGATCAGCACCAGCCACGGGATGCCCAGGATCGAGGAGTTGCCGAACTTGAGGAAGTGCCCGGGCAGCTCGTCGGCGTTGATCTGCTCGCCGCCCGCCCAGAAGTAGGCCGCGCCGCGGAAGGCGTAGAGCGTGCCGAGGGTGACCACCAGCGCGGGCACCTGGCCGAACCGGACCAGGAACCCGTTGACGACACCACACGCGGCGCCGACCGCGACGCCGACGACCAGCGCGACGATCACCGGCATGCCCTGGTTGGCCTGCAGCAGCGAGCCCACCGCGAACGCGGACAGGCCGAGCACCGAGCCGACCGACAGGTCGATGTTGCGGGTGATCATCACCGTCGCCTGGCCGACCGCGAGCACGGCCAGGATCGCGGTGCCGAGCAGGATGTCGCGGATGCTCTGCGCGGACAGGAACCGCGAGTTCTGCGTCGCCGTGAACGCGACCAGCGCGATCAACGCGAGGACGATGCCCGCCTCACGCGCCTTGAACAGGCCGCCGACGGAGAACTTCCGGGGCGCCGACCGGCTCGTCGTCGTGGGAGCCACCACCTTCGTCGCGTTCACGCCGCCGCTCCCTGACCCATCGCTGCGAACATCACCGAGTCCTCACTCGCGTCCTCGCGGGAGATCTCCGCGACGATCCGTCCCTCGCGCATCACCAGCACGCGGTCGGCCATGCCGAGCACCTCGGGCAGCTCGGAGGACACCATGATCACGGCGACGCCCTCCGCGGCCAGCGACGACATCAACCGGTGCACCTCGGCCTTCGTGCCGACGTCGATGCCCCGCGTCGGCTCGTCGACGATCAGCACGCTCGGCGCCATCGACAGCCACTTGGCCAGCACGACCTTCTGCTGGTTGCCGCCGGACAGCGTGCCGACGGCGTCGCTGAGCCGGCCGTACTTGGTCTGCAGGCGCTCGGTCCAGCGCAGGGCTTCCTTGCGCTCGCCGCCGCCGAACAGGAAACCCAGCTTCGCCAGCGCGCCCGAGCGCGGCAGGGTCACGTTCCGCTCGATGGAGAGGTCCATGACCAGGCCCTGCTGGCGCCGGTCCTCCGGCACCAGGGCCATGCCCGCGGCCATCGCGGCGCGCGGCGAGCCCGGCTTGAGCTTCTTCCCGCGCAGCTTCACGGTTCCCGCGTCGCGCTCGTCCACTCCGAACACCGCCTGGACCACTTCGGACCGTCCACTGCCGACCAGCCCGGCGAACGCGACGATCTCGCCCGCCCGGACCTCGAACGAGACGTCCCGGAAGACGCCCTCGCGGGACAGGCCCTCGACCTCGAGCACGACCTCGCCCGGGGTGACGTCCTGCTTGGGGAACAACGCGTCCAGCTCGCGGCCGACCATGCGGCGGACCATCTCGTCGACGGTCAGGTCGTCCATCGGGTCGGTGGAGACGTGCTTGCCGTCGCGCATGATCGTCACGCGCTGGCACAACTCGGTGATCTCCTCGAAGCGGTGCGAGATGAACATGATCGCCGCACCCTCGTCACGCAGGTTGCGCGCGACCGAGAACAGGCGCTCGACCTCGACCAGCGACAGCGCCGCGGTCGGCTCGTCCATGATCAGCACACGCGCGTCGGCGGACAGCGCCTTGGCGATCTCCACGATCTGCTGGTCGGCGATCGACAGGCCGCGAGCCGGGCGGCCCGGGTCGATCCGCACGCCCAGGCGGGCGAACAGCTTCTCCGCCTCGGCCCGGATCGCGCCGCGGTCGATCATGCCCAGCCGCTTGCGCGGGTGGCGGCCCATCACGATGTTCTCCTCGACCGTGAGGTCGGGGAACAGCGTGGGTTCCTGGTAGATCACCGCGATCCCGGCGGCCTTGGCGTCGGCCGGGGAGGAGAACTCGACGGGCTGCCCGTCGACCAGCAGCGTTCCGGTGTCCGGGCGGTGGACCCCGGCGAGCATCTTGACGATGGTCGACTTGCCCGCGCCGTTCTCACCCACCAGCGCGTGGGCCTCGCCGGAGTGGAGGGGGAACGACACCCCCTGCACGGCGGCCACCGCGCCGAACGACTTCGTGACGCCGCGGACCTCCAGCAAGGGCACGCTGCCCGGGTCCTGCCGCACCATCGCGACCTCCGAAATGAAAGGTTTCACAAACCTGGCGCGCTGACGCTACTATGCGCTGGATCACGAAGTCAACGACAAGTTTTTCGCCCAGTTCAGGCGGGTTTTCTCGGTCGCAATCCGATAACATCGATGCTTGTTACACGTTTCAACGGGAGGGTCACGTGGCACGCACGACCACGGGTGGGGCTGCTGTTCCGGAGCCCCGGGCGGCGGGGATCAAGGACGTCGCGGCGGCGGCGGGCGTGTCACTGGGGACCGTGTCGAACGTGCTGAACCGGCCGGATCGGGTCAGCCCCCGCACGCGGGCGAAGGTCGAGGCGGCGATGGCCGAGCTGAAGTTCGTGCGCAACGAGACGGCGCGGCAGCTGCGGGCGGGGCGCAGCCGGATCCTGGCGTACGTGATGCTCGACGGGAGCAACCCGTTCTTCACCGACGTGGCCGAGGGTGTCGAGGACGCGGCCGACGAAGCCGATCTGTCGTTGTTCCTGTGCAACAGCGCGAACCGCGCCGAGCGCGAGCGCGACTACCTGAGCCGGCTGGAGCAGCAGCGGGTGCAGGGCATCCTGATCACGCCGGTCGACCCGGACGCGCCGGTGCTCGCGGAGACGGCGGCGCACGGGATCCCGCTGGTGATCGTGGACCGGACCGGGCAGTCGGGCGACCACTGCTCGGTCGCCGTGGACGACGTGCTGGGCGGGCTGCTCGCGGTGCAGCACCTGCTGGAGCTGGGGCACCGGCGGGTGGCGTTCATCGGCGGCCCCGATTCGCTCGGCCAGGTGCGCGACCGGCGCGAGGGCGCGTTGCGGGCGATGAAGGAGGCCGGGCTGGGGCCGGAGGACCTGGTCGACCTGAGCACGTCCGCGTTGACGGTCGCGGAGGGCCGGACCGCCGGGCAGCGCTTGGCCGGGTTGCCGTCTTCGTTGCGGCCGACGGCTGCGTTCTGCGCCAATGATCTGCTGGCTCTGGGGTTGCTGCAGACGTGCGTCAGCCTGCGGCTGCGGGTGCCGGACGACCTGGCCATCGTGGGGTACGACGACATCGACTTCGCCGCGGCGGCGGCCGTGCCGCTGACTTCGGTGCGGCAGCCACGCAGGCAGCTAGGCCGGACGGCGGCGGAGCTGCTGCTGCAGGAGACGACCGACCCCGGCCACGAGCACCAGCAGGTAGTGTTCACGCCCGAACTGGTGGTACGAGCGTCGACGCGCCACGGCGCCTGATCTCGGGGCACCCCTCCCCCGCCCCTCGACGCGGTCCTCCACCCGCCACCGCACCTGATCCCCGGCGCGCTCCTCCCCCACCACCACGAGCCGGCCCCCGCTCAGAACCGGTGCTCGCTCAGCACATCCGCCACCAAAGCCTGCGCCGCAGCAGACCGGTCGGGCTCGGCGAGCAGCAGGCTCACGAACAACGCGTCCAGCACCACCAGCTGGTGCCCACCCAGAGCTGGTGGTACGAGCCTCGACGCGCCACGGCGCCTGACGCCTGCCTCAGAACCGGTGCTCGCTCAGCACATCCACCACCAAAGCCTGCGCCGCAGCAGACCGGTCGGGCTCGGCCAGCAGCAGGCTCACGAACAAAGCGTCCAGCACCACGAGATGCGCCAGCCTGCTCGTCATCGCCTCCACGCGGTACCTCGTCTCCAGCCCGCCCGCGACCAGGGCGGCGTCGGCGACCTCCGTCAGCGGCGTCGTCGCGAAGCTGGTCACCGCGACCACCGCCGCGCCGGACTCCTTCGCCCGCCGGGCCGCGCTCACCGTCTCCCGGGTCGCCCCGGTGTGGCTCACCGCCACCACCACGTCCCCCGGCCGCAGCAACCCCGCGCGGACATGCTGGACGTGCACGTCGGCCGGGGCCTCGGCCGCGATTCCCAGCGTCAGCAGCCGGTAGGCGGCGTCCTGCGCGAGCGGCGCGCTCGTCCCGACCCCGAGCACCAGCACCCGCGGCGCCGCGGTCAGCAACCCGACCGCCCGCTCCAGCGCCGCCGCGTCCACGCTCGACCGGGCCCGCTGCAGCGCGTCCGCACTGCTCGCGGCCAGCTTCGCCAGCACCTCGGCAGGAGGATCGCCGCGGTCGATGTGCTCCGGCGAGGAGCCCCCGACCAGCGGCGCGAGGTCCTGCGCGAGCGCGATCTTCGCGTCCTGGAACCCCTTGAACCCCAGGCTCTGGCACGCCCGCACCACGGTCCCCACCCCGGTGCCCGCGGCGGCGGCGATCTCGCTGACCGACATCCGCACCACGTCGGACCCGCGTTCCAGCAGCACCTGCGCGGCCCGCGCCTCGCTCGGCGGCAGGGACCGCAACGCGGCCCGCGCCCGCTCGGCCACCGATCCGGGCACCCGGGCCGCCTCGTCGATTCCGCCGGTCACGGGCGCAGGATACGGGACGGTTCGGGTACCCTGCGCGTATGAAACGCCACGTTCAGGGGCCGGAACCCCAGACGGGCGTCGGCATCGTCGCGCCCTACGACTTCGCCCGTGACCGCGAGCTGTGGCGGTGGGTGCCGCCGACCGTGAGCCTGTTCATCGCCCGCACCGGCGGCTCACCCGAGGGCGACAACCTCGACTCGGTGTCGGCGCTCAACCGGCCTGCCACCGTCCGCCGCCCCACCCGTGAGGTGTGCGCGGTCGGCGCCGAGGTCGTCATCTACGCCTGCACCGCGTGCAGTTTCGTCGGCGGCACGCTCGGCGAGGCCGCGCTGCGCCAGGCCATGCTGGACGCCGGCGCGCCCCGCGCGCTGACCACCTCGGGGGCGGCGGTGTCCGCGCTGCGCACCGTCAAGGCGCAGCGGGTCGCGGTCGTGCACCCCTACGAGCGCCCGGTGGGCAACCGCCTGCGCGACTACCTGTGCACGGCCGGGTTCGACGTCGTCGCGTGCACGCCGCTGGGCATCCCGGTGCGCGAGGTGCTGAGCGCCGGCTACGCCGAGGTGGCGGAGCTCATCCGCGCCGGCGACCGCCCGGACGCGGACGCGATCTTCGTCAGCTGCACCGCGCTGCCGACCTACGACCTCATCGCGCCCCTGGAAGCGGAGCTCGGCAAGCCGATCGTGACCGCCAACCAGGCGACCGTCTGGGCGGCGCTGCACGCGCTGGACCTGAACGCGACCGGGCCGGACCAGACGCTGCTCAACCTCTAAGCCAGCCGCTGCACCGCCCACGCCCGGGTCAGGTATGTCGTCTCCACAACGTCGTGCTCGGCGAGCGCCTCGCGCGCGTGATCGAGGAACTTCGCGAACGCCTCGGGGCCGAGCTGGGCCTGCACGTCGTTCGCCGAGCGCCACACGCCGAGGTAGTGCTCGACCGTCTGCCGCACCACGTGGCGGCCCTCCAGGTAGAGCGGCGGGCCGTAACCGGGCTCGGCCGCCAGCCGCGCGGTCAGCGTCGCGGTGATGCCGGATCGCCCCGAGGACACCCGCCGCAGGCCGGGCTTCAGCCGCCGGATCTCGCCTTCGATCCCGGCGAGCAGCGGGTTCGCCTCGACCTCGCGCGGGTTCCACAGCGCGGCGAACCACCCGCCCGGCCGCAGCACGCGCCGGAACTCCCGCAGCCCGGCGTCGAAGTCGACCCAGTGGAACGACGACGCCATGGTCAGCAGGTCGGCCGACGCGTCGTCCAGCCCGGTGTGTTCCCCGCTGCCCGCGCGCCAGGTGATCCGCAGCCCGTGGCTGTCCTCGACGCCCTGCTCCCGCATCGCTCCGTTGGGTTCGACGGCGGTCAGCGACGCGGGCCGCCGCGCGGCCAGCATCCGGCTCCAGATGCCGGTGCCCGCGCCGACGTCGGCCACGTCGAGGCTGCACACCGGGCGCGCGCACAGGCCGAGGATCGCGTCCCGCACCGCGGGCGAGTAGCCCTCGCGGTAGCGCGAGTAGCTTTCCGCGAGCGTGGTGAAGTCACCCTGCGCCAGGGTCATGATCGTGCCCTTTCTCCGAGGTGGTAACCGAAGCGGCGGGCGAGCGCGGCGACGTGCGCCCGTCCGAAGAGGTCCGCGGTGGACGGGCTCATCCACGTCCGCCATTCCTCCGGCTGTCCCCGCCGGAGGATGCCGGGACCGTCGCCGCCCTGGTCGCGTTCGCGGCGGCGCACCGTCTGGAAGTCGCTGCGCAGCACCGCCGCGGCGATCTCCCGGTCCGGAATGGACAGTCCGAACGCGCGCAACCCGGCGCGCAACGTGGGCAGCGGATCGCGTTTGAGGTCTTCGAACGTGGTGATCGCCGACCGGGGCAGGCGGCCGGCGTCGCAGACCCAGCGGCGGTAGAAGTCCGCCCAGTCGTCGAGCCGGTCGAGACCGGTCGGGCCGGGGCGGCACAGCCAGTCCTCGAACGAAGTGGCCAGCCGGTCGAGCGGGTCCCGCACGAACTCGGTGCGGAAGCGGTACCACGAGTACAGCGCGTCGCGGGGATCGCGCACCAGGATCCACACGCCGAGCAGCGGGCGGCCGGTGAAGAACCGCGGCGTGAGGTGGGTCTTGACGAACCGGGGCCAGGGCTCCCGCGGCTTGTCCGGGGTCGCCAGGCGCTCGCGGTAGTCGTCGTAGGCGGGGACGGGTTCGCTGTCGCCGTCCTCCAACAGGGCCTCGGTGTAGGCGTCGGCGTAGTTGAGGCCCAGTTCGGCGAGGATGCCGCCCAGGTAGGACTGCCCGGAGCTGCCGATGCTGGCGACGAGCACGTCCCGCGGGCCGAGCCGGGCGATGTTGTCCTGGTACAGCGCGTTGTAGCGGTCCTGCAGGCCGTGCAGCAGGTAGAACACCTTCTCCGTCATGTCGCCCGCCACCCCAGCGCGCACCCGGCGAGCCCGCCGAGCACCGCGACCGCGGCGGCGAGCAGGAAGGCGAACTCGTGGCCGCGCTCCAGCGCGGTCGCGAGCACTGCGACGACCAGCGCGCCGCAAAGGTACTTCGCCGTCTCGTAGCAGCCGTAGGCGCTGCCGCGGTCCGCGGGCTCGGCGTGCCGCCCGGCGACGCCGTTGAGCGTGACCGCGGAGACGGCCGCGCCGAGGCCGACGAGCACCAGCCCGGGCAGGACGTGCTCCAGCGCGAGCAGGACGAGCCCGGCCGCGCAGAACGCCTGCGCCCCACCGAAGACCGTCGTCCACACGCGACGGTTGAGCAGCCGCGCGGCCAGTGGCGCGCCGACGAGGACGGCGATGCCGAGCGAGGTGAAGGTGAGCCCGGCCTGCAACGGGCTGAGGTCCTGCTGCAGGAACAGGAGCCCGACGAAGACCGTGCCGTCGTACGCGAAGACGAACCCGGGCAGCCCGGCCACCGCGGCGCGCAGCGACCGGTCCCGCACGACCCCGCGCGGCAGGAGCCGCACGACCGGCACGACGAGCACGAGCCCGACGGCGGCGACGGCGAGGTCGTGGTTGGTGATCGCGTACACCAGCAACGCGGCCGCGGTGACGGCCAGGGCAGCGCCGAGCAGCCCGGGCCGGGGCGCGCCGCGGCGGCGGTCCTCGTCGAGGACCCGCGCGGCGGTGATCGCCGCGGCCGCGACGACCGGCGCGGTCAGCAGGAACAGGAAGCGCCAGCCGAGGCCCTGCGTGATGAGCCCGCCGGTGATCGCGCCGCCCGCCGCGCCGAGCCCGCCCGCGACGGCGACCGCGGCGAACACCCGGTCGCGCACCCCTTCCGGGCGCAGGGCGCTGATGGTGGCGAAAGCGTTGGGCACGGCGAAGGCCGCGCCGAACCCCTGCACGGCCCGCGCCGCGAACAGCACCCACGCGTCCCAGGCGACGCCGGCGAGCAGCAGGCCGGCAACGAACACGGCCAGCCCGGCGACCAGCATCCGGCGCCGCCCGAACGCGTCCCCGCAGCGGCCGCCGGTGAGCAGGGTCCCGCCGAGCGCGACGGCGTAGGCAGTCAGCACCCACTGCCCGTCGACCGGCCGGAGCCCGAAGTCGGACTGGATCGCGGGCAGCGCCACGGCGACGACGAGCCCGTCGAACACCGCGACGAAGTTGGTCAGCGACAACACGATCGCCACCACGAACGTCCGGCCGGGCGCGTGCACAAGCGTCACGACGCCACCTCCGCGCCGGACAGCACCTCGTCCAGCTCCCGCAGCACCGGCTCCCCCACCACGCAGTCCCGCGCGGAGTCGAACTCGTGCCACGGCCCCGGCACCGGGACGGCCCGCACGGCGAACCCCCGCGCGATCAGCCGCCGCAGCAGACCGGTCGTGTCGCGACGGGTGTCCGAACGCGACAGCTCCGCGGACAGCTCAGCCCACCCCGCCGGCTCCAGCTTGAGCAGCCCCAGGTACTGGCCGGCCACCTCCTCCACGGTGGACGGTGTGCCGCCGATGTCGGTCAGCCTGCCGCCGGTCACCGCGAACGTCTCCGCGTCGATCAGGGGGTCGCCGAAGCGGCGGGACCACTGCGTGAGCCAGTCCGGGTCGTACCCGACCACCAGCGGCCCTGGCGCCGACGCCACCGCGGTCACCGCGGCCGGGGTGAACACGATGTCGCCGTAGGCCACCACGACCGGGCCGGCTTCGAGCCATTCCCGGGCGCAGGCGAGCGAGTCCACCATGGACGACTCCGCCCACGTCGCGTTGTGGAAGCGGGTCAGCGGCACCCGCTCGAACTGCCACGAGCACCACCCGGTCACCACCGCGACGTCCCGCACCACGGCCAGCGCCAGCGCGGAGACCTGCCGGTCAAGCAGCGTGCGGCCCGCCAGTTCGACGAGGCACTTCGGCCGGTCGCCGGTCGCCGCGCCCATCCGGGATCCGCGTCCCGCGGCCAGGATCACCGCCCGCATTCCGACCTCCGAACACCTCGCTGAACAGTTCGACGTCCTCGTCGTGCACCGGGTCCGCGCGCTCGGGGTGCCACATGATCCCGGCCAGCGGCAGCGAGAGGTGCCGCACCGCCTCCACCACCGGCCCGCACCGCGCGGTCACCTCGAACTCGGGCGGCGCCTGCAGCACCGCCCAGTCGTGGTAGCTGTTGACGGTCCGCTCGCCGCGCGGCCCGGTCACCCGGTGTTCGACCGCCACGTGCCCGCGCACCCGCCGCAGCCGGGCGCCGAACGCGTCGAGCACCAGCTGCATCCCGCGGCACACCCCGATCACCGGCAGGCCGCGTTCCAGGGCGCGGCGCAGCAGGTAGCGTTCGAGGGCGTCCCGCTCGGGGGCCGAGCCCAGGTCGTTGCCGCCGGTCAGCACCAGTCCGCGGCACCCGGTCCGCCACAGCAGCTTCGCCGCGGCGGCCGGGTCGAGCGGCATCGGCACGCCGTCGAACCCGCATTCGGCGAGGAACGACCACCACCGCACGTCGAGGGCGAGCCGCACCTCGCCGTGTTCGTTGGCGGGCAGCAGCCGCTGGGTCACCGCGAGCAGTCCGGACATCGTCACCACAACCCCGTCCGGGCGCAATAGGTGTAGATCTGCTCGGCGGCGGCGCGCGACGAGGTGGACCCGTAGTTGGTGATCCGCAGGTCGGGGGCCACGGGGAACTCGGCGGCCTGCCCCGCGCCGACCACCTCGGCGCCGTCCGCGTAGATCCCCTTCGGATCGCGGCGGCGCAGCTCCTCCAGCGGCACGTCCAGGAACACCTCCGCGTACCGGGTCAGGTGACGCCGGTTCCACTGGTGCACCTCGTGCCGCAGCGAGATCGTCGCGCACACCACGATGTGCCCCTGTTCGGCCAGCAGCCGGCACAGCCGCCCGTAGGTGACCGCCAGCTGCCTGCGTGCTTCCGCGCCGAAGGACCGGGCGTCCAGCGCGGCGCGGACCGCGTCGCCGTCGAGCAGCACCGGCCGCACCCCCGCGCGCCGGAGCCGCTCGACCAGCTGCACCGCCACCGCCGACTTGCCGGCGCCGGACAGGCCGGTGATCCACACGACCCCGCCCGTCACGACGCCCGCGCTTCCGGCTCGGGCCGTCCCGCGACGGGGACCGGGCGCACCAGCTTCGCGGCCGCGTCGACTTCCAGCGCCCCGGCGCGCAGCCAGTTGCGGAACTGCGTCTCGCCGACGCCGATCGCGGCCGGGGTGCCGAGTTCCAGCGCGCGGATCGCCATGTGCGAGTTGGCCCCGCCGAACGCGGTGACCAGCCCGGCGATGCCCTTGGTGAAGATCCAGTCGTAGCCGGGGTCGGCCGCCATGATCATCGCGATCGCCCCGGTGGGGTCGTCCCCGGCGCCCACGTCCGCGACCCGCGCCGCGACCCGGGACTGGGTCACGAAGTTCGCTTCGCCGGGCAGCGCGACGAACGACGCCAGCTCGGCCGCGCCGGTGATCACCGCGGGCGCGCACAGCGATTCGGTCAGGGCGTGCCGGGAGCTGCCGCGTTCGATGGCCTCGTGCAGGACGGCCGAGTCGGTCCGCGTCGAGCCGGTGAGCTGGGACAGTGCGTCGACGGTGGCGTAGGACAGGTCGTCGGGGGTGAACCCGAGCCGCTCGCCCGCGCGGCGCGCCTCGACCAGGATTTCGCTGAGGACGCGGGAGAACTGGAGTTTGCCGTACTCGCGGGCGGACACCGCGGCGGTGACGAAGCGGAACAGGTCGCGCTCGGTGCCGGGCATGCGGTGGGCGGCCAGCAGTTCGCGCACGTCCCGCGCCTGCGCCGCGGTGGGGTGGAAGACCGGCGGGCGCGGCGGGGCGTCGCGGACCGACCAGTCGAAGTAGCGGTCGGGCTCTTCGTCGTAGCGGGCGGAGAGGATGTCGTAGGTGCCGGGGCGGAGGTGGCCGTAGCGGTCGAGGAAGGTGCGGCGGTCGACGGTGCAGAAGTCGCGCTGCATCTCGGCGCTGACCGTGGTGGCGCTGCCGAGCAGGGCGTCGGCGTCCGCCGGGGACAGCGCGCCGGCGTCAACCAGGCTGCGCACCAGCGCCGTCGCGGCGAACGCGGCGCGGGCGGCGCCGGCGAAGGGCAGGGTGCCCTGGGTGCGGCAGAGGCGGACGAGCTCGCCGATGCGGTCCGGCGACCAGCGGGGCGGGCGCCGCACCTGCCACCGGGACAGCTGGTCCAGTTCCGCCAGGTCGCGAGTGAACGGGCCGGATGGGCTCATCATGCGCACGGTCAGCACGCGCAGGGCCCGCACCAGCGCGGCGGCCTCGGCGTGGTCGAGCACGTTCGCCTCGCACAGCCGGGCCGCGTCGCCGGGGGTGCCGAAGTGGAACGACGACAGGGCGATCTCGAACTCGACCTTGTCGTGCAGCCGCGGGTTCGCCCGCAGCCGCGTCAGGTAGTGGCGGACCAGCCGGGTGGCGGTGTGGTCGTCGAGCGCGGCGGGCACGAGTGAGCTGAAGCTGGCGCGGGTCTCGATGTAGGCGAGCCCGCCGAGGTCGACCAGCAGCGGGGTGCCGCGCAGGTCGCGGTAGCCGTAGCGGAACCGGGAGTCGGCCCAGATGCGGTCGGTGATGAGGCGGCGGTAGAGCGACAGCGCGAGCGGGCGGGGCCGGACGCCGATCATCTCGGCGGGGTTCCAGTCGGGCATGACGCCGAGGACGGTGTCGCGGCTCAGCGCGGGCGGGCCGGCGCTCTGCAGGGTCGCGACCTGGGCCTGGCAGGCGGCGACGGCGGCCCGGTGCCGCCGGCGGGACAGCGGCAGCCGGGCCGTCGCCAGCGGCCGGACCTGGAACAACACGAGCCGCCCGTCCCCGGCGACGCCGAACTCGAACTCGAACGGCTCGTCCCCGCTGAGCTGTTCGAGCTCGGCGATCAACCCGGGCAGCCCGGCGAGCAGCGGCGTCGGGGGCAGCGGGTCGGGGCCGGGCAGGAAGTACCAGGTGCGCACCCCGGCCCGGCCGGAGGTGACCTCGGCGGTGTCGGCGCTCTCGGTCCAGTTCACCACGCGGTAGGGCGCGCCACCGCTGGGTTCGCACGAGGCGACGACGCCGCTGGCCACCGGATCGCGCAGCTGCGGCTGGACCAGGACCTGGTTGTCCGGGTGGTCGTCGAAGGACCGGACCACGATGTCGATCGCGCGCCTCAGCTCCTGCCAGCCGTGCACATCGGACAGTGACAGGTAGCGCCCCGCGTTGGAAAAGCCGGCCTGGTCCTCGTCCCGGCTGCTGCTGCGCACGATCAGCGGCGCACTCGACCAGCTGTGCCCGCGCACCCGGTCCAGCACGCCCAGCGGATCAGCCCGCCACCGGTCGACGGTGAAGGACTCCATCGGCAGCACAACGGCCGACCGGACCAACGGTGCGAGCCTGGCGAGCGTTTCGGCCTTGGTGCCGAACGCGAAGGGCTCCGTCGCCGCGGAGACAGGCGCGTGCATGGGCCGCTCCCTCACGGTTCGATGACAACGCCGCGACACCGACCTCGCCGCGACGTACCCGCCAAGGTAACGCCGGAAGAAGCCGAACCATCGGGGGCGATCTCTGCCAGGGAGCGCAAAGCGCATGCACTTGATCTTTGAACCCAAAGGTAGCTGGGTGGTCATCCCGTCGCCTGACACGTGACGATCACCTTGAGCCAGGGCCGCAACCCGCGTGCTTTCCGGCGGCCGAACATGCCAACCTTGCGGCCCTGGCTCAAGGTGATATGCACAAACCGGAAG
>NZ_JBEXTZ010000004.1:147805-158990 GCF_040614195.1 Amycolatopsis sp. NPDC006125 | reverse complement strand
GCTGCGCGGCCGGCGGCCGCGCAGCAAGTCCGGCCACCGCGACCGCGAGGTCGCCCGGCTGACCCGCCTCGGCCTGACCGCGGCCGAGATCGCCGAACGGCTGGGCATCACCCCGCGCACCGTCGTCCGCAGCCGCGCCCGCGGGCGCCTGGACCACCAACCCGGAGACGTCAAGGAGTCCTGATCATGAGCAGCACCCCGGACAACGCCCCCGAGAGCGGCCAGCGGCGGCGGTTGTGGACGGTCGGTGCGGGCGGTCGGCCCCGGGTGCGGGTCGGGGCCGCACCCGAGACCATCCGCGTGCTCACCGAAGCCCTCGACTCCCGCCTCATCCCCGACACCTACGTCAGCGACGGCAACCCGGTCGCCCTGGAGTCGGTGTCCGGGGCGGCCGACCCCACCGCCGGGGACGAGGATGTGGCGCTGCCCCTGTCGGCGACCCCGCTCAAACCGCCGCTGCTGGCGTCGCTGCTCGCCCAGCACGCCGACGTCGTGCGGCCGAGGGTGGACGAGAAGGGCAACACCACCGATGTCGAGGTGTCCCCGCCCGGGCCGGTGCTGGCCGCGGTGCTCGCCCGCCGGTCGTGGCCCGGGCTTCCGGTGCTGCGCCGGATCATCTCCACACCGGTGCTGCGCCCGGACGGCACGCTGCTGCAAGCCCCGGGCTACGACCCGGCCACCGGGTTCTACCTCGCCGCCAACACCCACCTGCCCCCGGTGCCCGACCAGCCCACCGGCGAGCAGGTCGCCGCGGCGCGGGAGTTCCTGCTGGAGCGGTTCCTGCGCGACTTCCCCTGGCGGGAGCCGGCCGACCGGGCGAACTATCTGGCGCTGCTCGTGACGCCGATCATCCGGCCGTTCACCCGCACCCTCTCCCCGTTCGGCGTGATCGACGCGTCCATGCCGGGCTCGGGCAAGACCATCCTCGCCGGGTGCGTCGGGCTGCTGGTCGGGCAGCGGGTGCTGACCTGGACCGACTCCGAGGACGAACTCCGCAAAGCCATCACCACCGTGCTCGCCGACCAGTGCGGCGCGGTGGTGTTCGACAACCTCGTGGAGGGACACGTGATCGACTCCGCCGTGCTCGCACGGCTGGTCACCGAACGCACCTGGACCGACCGGCGGCTGGGCACCAACGCCGCCGCCACCTACCCCAACGACCGGCTCTGGCTGGCCACCGGCAACAACCTGCGCACCGGCGGGGACATGGCCTCCCGCACCGTGTGGGTCCGCCTCGACCCCAACTGCCCGCGCCCCGAAGCCCGGACCGGGTTCACCATCCCCAACCTCGACTCCTGGATTCTCGACCCCGCCAACCAGGCCACCGTGCTGTGGCACCTGCTCGTGCTCATCCTCGACTGGACCGCGGCCGGTGCCCCTACTGCGGCCGGGGTGCCGCAGATGCGGCAGTTCACCCGCTGGGCCCAGCACCTCGGCGGGTTCCTCGCTCACCACGGCATCGAGAACTTCCTGGGCAACGCCGAGCACGCGCGCGAACTCGATGACGACGCCGCCGAATGGCGAGCGTTCCTGCTGGCCTGGCACGACCTGCACGGTGAGCAGCCCCTCACCGCCCAGCAGGTACGGGGGAGCGCCGAGACCGTCGTCGGCCCCGACCCGTGGGCCGGCACCTTCCCCACTACCGCGGCCGGGAAGCCCCTGTCCACCAAGGCGCTCGGCAGGCGTCTCACCGGGCAGCTCGACCGCTGGCGCGGCGACGTCGTGCTACGCAGCGTGCCCGACCCGCACACCAAGATGCGCCTCTACTGGGTCGAGCGCACCGGCTGACGAGCTCAACCCCGGGAAACAAACCCGGAAACCCCGCAAACCCCGCAGCCGACCAGAACAACCCTCCATGAACAGGGAGAACGTCGGCTACAGGTTGCGGGGTTTCACTCCCGGCGGCTCACGTCCAAACCCCGCAAACCCCGCAACTCTGCGGGGTTTGCGGAGTTCGCCCAACCCGCCGATCCCAGCAAACCCCGCAAGCAAATCCCCAGCTCCAGGGCCACTTTGCGGGGTTTGCGGGGTTTGAAACGCACTTCCAGCACTCCGCCCAGATATTCCGCCGACCACCCCCGTACCCGCCCCCGTGATGCACGCGCAGGGGTGACAGTCCGTAGCTGCCGTGGACGACGTCCGCTGGCGTAACCGAGAGATCGAAAGGGCCGCCGCATGGCTACCGCCGACGAGATCACGGAGCTGGCCACCACGCTCGCCAAGCTCGCCCGCAGCATCGCCGAACGCGAGGCTGCGCCGTCCGCACCACCGGTCCGCGCCCTGCCGGAACGAGTGATGCTCACCGCCGAAGAGGCAGCCGAACAACTCGGCATCGGACGGACGCTGATGTTCAAGCTGCTCCGCACGGGCGAGATCGAATCCGTCCGCATCGGCCGACTTCGCCGCGTCCCAGCGTCCGCCATCCGCGAATACGCATCCCGCCTCATCAACGACTCCGCCGAAACCGCAGCCTAAGGAAGGAAGCCCATTGCCTCGCAGCAAGCGCCCGGCAGGGACCCGGAACCCGAACGGAGAGGGGAGTTTCTACTTCAGTGAGTACGACGGGTACTGGCATGCCCGAGTGACCGTGGGGGTGCTTGACAACGGAAAGCCTGACCGCCGCCACATCAAGCGGCGGCGCGAGGAGGATGCCCGCGAGGAATACCGGAAGCTCCTCAACGAGCGCGACCAGGGAACGGTGCGCAAGAAGGGCCGCGACTGGACCGTTGAGGCTTGGCTTCGCCACTGGGTCGAGAACATCGCACCGCTGACGGTCAGGTACAAGACCCTCCGCGGGTACCAGACAGCCGTGTACAAGCACCTCATTCCGGGAATCGGCGCGCATCGGATGAAACGCATCGAGCCGGAGCATTTCGAGAAGCTCTACGCGAAGATGCTGGACTCCGGACTCAGGCCGGGAACTGCGCACCAGGTCCACCGGACGGCCCGCACCGCGTTCGGTGAGGCGGAGCGGCGGGGAATCATCATGAGGAACGCCGCTGCGCTCGCCAAAGCCCCGCGCGTCGACGAGGAGGAGGTCGAGCCGCTCGAAGCTGACGAGATTCAGAGGCTCCTCTCGGCGGCCCTTCGACGGCGCAACGGTGTGCGGTACGTCCTGGCGCTCGCCCTCGGAGCTCGGCAGGGCGAGGCCCTCGGGATGAAGTGGAGCTACCTCGATGAGCGTCGCAGGACGCTACGGGTCCGAAAGGCGCTTCAGCGGCAGAAGTGGCAGCACGGCTGCGACGACCCACATGCATGCGGAGCGGCCTATCACCGCACCGAGAAGTGCAAGCAGCCCTGCAAGAAGCACACCCGCCCCTGCCCGGAACCGTGCCCACCGACCTGCACGGAGCACGCGCGAATGTGCCCGCAGCGGAAGGGTGGCGGCCTGGTTGAGGTGGACGTGAAGTCGAGGGCTGGCCGCCGCACGTTTCCGCTGCCCGATGAGTTGTTCAGCCTGCTGATGCGCCACAAGGAGCGGCAGGAGCGCGAACGCGAGCACGCCGGCACCGAGTGGCACGAGGGAGACTGGATCTTCACACAGCCGAACGGCAAGCCGCTCGACCCGCGAGCGGACTACGGCGATTGGAAGGCGCTCCTCGCCGAAGCTGGTGTCCGCGAGGCTCGGCTCCACGACGCGCGGCACACCGCGGCTACGGTCCTGCTGATCCTCGGCGTGCCCGACCGCACTGTGATGGACCTCATGGGTTGGTCAACCGTTGCGATGAAGGCCCGCTACATGCACGTCACCGACGCGATCCGCCGGGACGTGGCCGAGCAGCTCAACGGGTACTTCTGGAGCCCCAACTGAGACCCTAATTGAGCACCCTCGAACGCCAAACGGCCCCCGCCTTGCTCGGCGGGGGCCGTTTGTGCTGCTAGAAGCGGTGGCCAGGGCCGGGGTCGAACCGGCGACCTTCCGCTTTTCAGGCGGACGCTCGTACCAACTGAGCTACCTGGCCGGAAACGCCGGCTGAAGCCAGACGCTACTGCGACCCTGACGGGACTCGAACCCGCGACCTTCGCCGTGACAGGGCGACGCGCTAACCAACTGCGCCACAGGGCCATATGCATTTGTCATGCGTACTCCCAACGGGATTCGAACCCGCGTTGCCGCCTTGAAAGGGCGGAGTCCTAGGCCGCTAGACGATGGGAGCCCGGCCGGTTCGGGTGACCGACCGACCGCGCTCTCAGGTCTCCCTGGGAGCGATTACAAGCATAGGGCACTCCACGAGCCCCCTTCCACCGGGTATCCCTTAACGGTAAAAACCGTGCCTGAGCTGCGGAAACATGCGAGCCGAACCTCCGGCGACCCAGCCCTGGCAGCCGACAGCCGCCAACGTGTCCCCGGTCACTCTTCGCGACCGAGGTCAGCCAGCGAGCGCACCAAGGCATCCCGATCGCCCTCAGACAGCACCTCCAGCAGCTCGCCCATCCGCTCATCCGTCAGCGACTCCGCGCGCCGCCAGCGGGTTTCCAGGTCCGGGCGCCGCCGGGCGCGGGCGATCAGCTCGTCGGCCGCCTCCGGGGACCACGCCGTCCGCAACAGGCGCGCCCGGCCGCCCTCCGGGTCCGCCACCACCGCCTCCGGCACCGTCAGCCCCACCGCCCGCAGCGCCGCGAAGTGCAACCCGCCGCGGTACTCGCGCAGCAGCATCAACCCGTGGCCGATCCGAGCGACCGGATCATCCGGCCACGAGACCTCCTGCCAGCCCGCGAACAACGCCAGTCCGCTCGCGTCCGCGGCCGCCACCAAGCGGGGCAGCAACTCGCCGAGCGCCGACTCCCGCAGGTGCGCCTTCGACCACCGGTACAGCGCCTCGGTGTACGCCGAGACCGCCGCGGTCGAACCCAAAACCTCGGTTGCCGAGGGCAAAACAAGATCCACCACCCAGCGGGGGAAGATCCCGAACAGCTCGGCGACCACGGACGGTGACGGGTCGCCGAGCACGGCGGACCGGCCGCGGAAGTACAACGCCCGCCGCCCGAGCCCCACCTCGCGCTCGACCTCGGCCAGCTCCGGCGACGTCATGAACGCGCCCCCGTACTTCTGCACCGCAGGACGGATCTCCCGCGCGATCTCCACCGCCACGACCGGCTCCTCTCGACTGGTAACAGTGTTATGTTACCTGTAGCGAAGAACCATGGCGGCAATTTCACCGACAGCGAAGCAACTGGGTGGAAATTGTTTGCCCCGAGCGGAGCAACGCCGGTATCTTTCCGGACCTGGGGCCGGTCAGGGGTGCGACCAGGGGGTGCACCCCTGACCGGGAAGCACCGGGAACATCACCGCTGGACCGGGTTGACGCCTTCCTCGTCCGGCACCAGGCCGAGCATGTCCAGCAACTGGGCGCAGTCCTGCGCGTCGATCGCGCCGGCGGCCACCGCCAACCTCGCACGTCGCACCTGGTCGTCCGACACACGTGGCGCGTCGGCCTGCCCGGAACGCTGCGTGGGGACCCCGGCCGGATCGCCGCCTTCGTATCGAAGGAGGAACTGCCGAACTTCCACAGACCCGCTCATAGCTCCTCCCGAAAGGACTGTCACGCCAACAACTTCGCCGCGAGGCTAGCGAGCGGGACGTCGGCCACGCAGCCCCCCGCAGAGTGAACCTGTGAACACGCAACGTTCCCGTTCCGCGTCCGCGCAGATGAACCGCAGGCGACGGTGCGATGACGGGTTGGGGCAATTTTTCCCGTCCAGCACTCGCGTCATCGGGCCGCATCATGTAACAATCGACTTGCTGACACACCCCCGGTCAGCGCCTGTGGAGATCCCCTCCGGCCCCCGCGTTCCTCCCCCTGGCGCGGGGGCCCCTCCATTTCCAGGGCACATTCCGGCCCGCATTTCCGGCCTGCGTGAATGACTCGCGGTCAGCCCGGGATTGCGACATGTGGGCGTACGTCCCACCCGAACAGCCCAGGAGATCGGGAAGAACCCGTGTGTCGTGCACCACATTGAGGGTCGTCTCGAGACCTAACCGTTATCGTGGCCGGGTGCCTCTTCCCTCTCTCGGACGCCGGAACAACACCCGGACCAACCTGAAGCCGGTCAACCCGGGCAAGCACCGGAACTCGGCGGACAAGGAATCGCAGGGCGCCGTCGAGGACCACGAGCTCACCAGCTACCTCGCCGCGCTCGCGCCGGAAACCGGCCCGGAAAGCACCGGAACCGGCAAGCGCTTCGGCGAGGCGCAGGTCTACCAGCTGCGCATGAACCTGGTCGCGAGCTCCCAGCTCAAGGACATCGCCGCCGAGCGCGGCACCTCGCCGCAGGCGCTGGCCCGCGAATGGGTGCTCGAGCGCCTCGCCTGGGAGGCGCAGGCCGCCTCGCAGGAGCGCCGCCAGTTCGCCGACCACACCGGCGTCGCCGACACCGACCAGCACCACTTCGACCAGAACTGGGACCGGCCGCGCGCCGGCCGCGTCTGACCGCAGACAAAAAAAACCGTCCCCGGCGGAGGACCGCCGGGGACGGGACGTTCATGGACAGGTGAGCGTCAGATGACGCGCACCTTCTGGGCCTGCGGCCCCTTCTGCCCCTGGCCGATCTCGAACTCCACGCGCTGGTTCTCTTCGAGGGTGCGGAACCCGCGGCCCTCGATCTCCGAGTAGTGCACGAAGACATCGCCCTCGCCGCCGTCCTGGGCGATGAAGCCGAAGCCCTTCTCGGCGTTGAACCACTTCACAGTGCCTTGCGCCACCGCTGTTGCTCCTCGTCAATAACTCGGGCCGCCCGGACGGTTCCGACGGGGTGAGCGACGAGCGCGTGCGGCTCCCGGCTCGCGTCGAAAGTTCCGCGAGTGTGTAGCCACGACCACGCAAAACAACGGCCTGCGCGGAAGCCTACCCGGATGTGAGCGATTTCGGACCCCATTGATTCCGTCACTGAGATGGCGTAGTGCGGTCACCCGGTCACTGTCGGACCCACTCGATAGGCTGATCAACTAGCGGCCGACCGTGGCGTTCCGGCATCGAGGGTCCCTCGATAGTGAGGCGAGTCACACTCCTCAGCGTCAACGATCACCTACGGACGCGCGTCTGTCTGGCGACAGGGGAGAAGGGGCTTCAGAGGTGACAGGACTTCACAAGCGGCGCAAGCCGCTGGCGCTGATCGGGCTCGGTCTGGCCGCGCTGCTGGCGCTGAGTGCGTGCAGCGGCGGCGATTCGCCCGGCACGACCGGGACCGGGCAGACCGCGTCCGCCGACGCGCAGCAGACCTCGGCGGGGCCGGCCAAGCTCGCCGTGCAGCCCGCGGACGGCGCCAAGGACGTGGCGCCCGCGGACTCCGCGCAGGTGACGGTCACGGACGGCGAGCTGCAGTCGGTCACGCTCACCAACCCGGAGGGCAAGCAGGTCGCGGGCCAGCTCGGCGCCGACAAGCGCAGCTGGACCGTCACCGAACCGCTCGGCTACGGCAAGAAGTACACGTGGTCGGGCACCGCGCTGGGCAGCGACGGCAAGCAGGTCGCCATCGGCGGCTCGTTCACCACCGTCAGCCCGCGCAAGCAGCTGTCCGCCAGCCTGAACGTCGGCGACAACCAGACCTACGGCATCGCGATGCCGATCGCGCTGACCTTCAGCTCCAAGGTCACCGACAAGGCAGCCGTCGAGCGCTCGCTGACCGTCGAGACCACGCCGAAGACCGAGGGCTCGTGGGCCTGGGTCTCCGACACCAGCGTGCACTGGCGGCCGAAGGAGTACTGGCAGCCGAACACGCAGGTCAAGGTCGCCGCGAACATCTACGGCGTGAAGATCGGCGACGGGACCTACGGCAAGCAGGACGTCACGGCCGCGTTCTCGATCGGCCGCTCGCAGATCGTCAAGGGCGACACCAGGACCCACCGGATGCAGGTCATCCGCGACGGCGTGCAGATCGCCGACTACCCGGTGAGCTACGGCCTGGACTCCGACCCCGGCCGCGTCACGCACAGCGGCATCCACGTGGTGATGTCGAAGCACGCGACCTACTCGATGAGCAACCCGCGGTACGACTACTACGACGTGAACGTGCCGTGGGCGGTGCGGATCTCCAACAACGGCGAGTTCATCCACGGCCTGGCGTCGTCGATGTGGGCGCAGGGCAAGCAGAACGTCTCGCACGGCTGCCTGA
The DNA here is from genome assembly GCF_040614195.1 of Amycolatopsis sp. NPDC006125. Taxonomy (NCBI): domain Bacteria; kingdom Bacillati; phylum Actinomycetota; class Actinomycetes; order Pseudonocardiales; family Pseudonocardiaceae; genus Amycolatopsis; species Amycolatopsis sp. NPDC006125. The sequence goes on along the minus strand of NZ_JBEXTZ010000004.1, from coordinate 150,878 downwards.
ACCTGTCGCCGGCGCGGGCGAAGGAGTACTACGACGGCGCGCTGGTCGGCGATCCGGTCGAGATCACCGGCAGCACCCAGACGCTGTCCGCGAAGGACGGCGACTACTCGGACTGGACCTACTCCTGGGCGGACTGGACGAAGCTGTCCGCCCTCGCGGGCTGATCTGTCAAGGCGTGAAGGCCACTCCCGCCACGCGGGGGTGGCCTTCACTGTTTTCTAGAGCGCGTGGCCGTCCAGGGCGGGCGGCGGCGCGGGCACCGACGGGACCTCGCCCGGTTCCGGGACATCGAGCAGCGGCGGCACCACGACCATCTGCTGCGTCATGTCGTCCAGCAGCCGCGCCGCTTCGCCCACTCCGGGCCGACGTTGCTCGCCCATCCCGCAGCCGCCTCCTCTGGGATTCCGGTTTTGCCACGGTTCATTCTGCCGTGGGCGAGATCACCCCTCAATGGGGGTCTGTCGGAGAAATACTCACCAACTTCGCGGCGATGAGTAACACGGGGAACATCCCCCGACCACACCCCTGTAACACGGCGCGGTGACAGCCGCGCCCGAACACTCACGAGGAGGAAGCAATGGTGTTCGCTGCTCTGCTGGTGGAAGCCGGCTTGGCGGTTGCGGTGGCATCGGCTCTCACCACCTACGCACGGCGGCACTTCGCTCCTCGTGCCGAAGCCCCCGCCGAGGTCACCGAGTGAGCGAGGGCCGGGCCCCATCGGGGACCCGGCCCTCTTCCGTTCCGGTGTGGCGTCAGTTCGCGGCGGTCTTGGCCGCCGGCGGCGCGGTCACGCCCTTTTCGTTGATGTGGTCCATCGGGACCCGCGCCGTCTCCGGGATCTTGAAGATCGGGAACAGCGCGATCGCCGCGGCGATCATCAGGTAGTAAGCCGGCCAGTCCTGGTTGCCGGTGCCGTGGATCAGCGCGGTCACGACGACACCGCAGGTGCCACCGAAGATGGACGTCGAGACGTTGTAGCCGATCGCGAAGGCGCCGTAGCGCACGCGGGTCGGGAACATCGCCGGGAAGGTCGACCCGATCACCGCCAGCATCAGCACCAGCAGCAGCGCCACGATCAGGAATCCGAGGAACAGCAGCACGGTGCTGCCGCTCTGCATCAGCTTGATCGACGGGTAACTCAGCACGAGGAAACCGATCGCCGCGGTGATCAGCATGGGTTTTCGCCCGACCCGGTCGGACAGCGCGCCGATCGGCGCGATCAACGCGATCTGGATCAGCTCCACGATGATGATGATCACGGTCGCCGTGTTGTCGCTGATCTTCAGCGTGTCCGTGAAGTACGTGGGCATCGTCGTCAGCAACATGTAGTCGGCGATGTTGAGCAGCAGCACGATCCCGATCAGGTTCATGATCATGCGCCAGTTGCGCGTCAGGGTCTCCTTCAGCGGCGCCTTCTCCGCCTTCTCGCCCGCGGCCTCCAGCCGCCGGAACTCCGGCGTGTCCTCGAGCTTGTTCCGCAGGTACAGACCGATGATGCCGAGCGGGAGCGCCACCCAGAACGGGATCCGCCACGCCCAGCTGTCCACCTGGTCCGCGGTGAACGACAACGTCACCGTCAGCACGACCAGGTTGCCCAGCACGTAACCGGCCAGCGTGCCCATCTCCAGGAAGCTGCCCCAGAACCCGCGCTTGCGCGTCGGGGCGTACTCGGCGATGAACGTCGCCGCGCCGCCGTACTCGCCGCCGGTCGAGAAGCCCTGGATCAACCGGAGCAGCAGGACCAGGATGGGGGCGCCGATCCCGATCGCGTACTCGCCCGAGTACGTCGGCAGACAGCCGACGAGGAACGTGCAGCCGGACATCAACAGGATCGTGATCGCCAGCACGCGCTGCCGCCCGATCTTGTCCCCCAGAGGGCCGAAGAACGCTCCGCCGAATGGCCTAACCACGAACCCGATCGCCACCAGCGCCAGCGATTTCAGAATCGCGTTCCCCTCGCCGGGAAAGAACACGGTGCCGATGCTGGCGGCAATCGCACCCGAGGTGAACACCCCGTAGTCGTACCACTCTGTTGCGTTACCCATGGCCGACGCGATGACGGCTCGTCTGACCGTCTTCTCGTCGACCTCGGGTGCCTGCGCTGTGTTCGTCATGTTCGCCCCGACCTCCTCAAACTGTTTCGTGCCAGCGCGGTCAAGGTTGCGACCTTAGTGCCATCGGGTAGTGATTTTCTCTCCTGTCGTGGTTTTTGTCTCTTCGAAGCCGGGGTAGCCCGTCGTTTTCGGGGTAGAACCGGTTACCGTGTCCGATGTGAGCGACAAGCGCCGACCTGCGAATCCGTGGCCTCCGGTCCAGGCCGAACAGCCGGAGATCCACCCCAAGGCGCCCGGGCCGGGCACGAAACTCGAGATGCACTACGCCGAGTGCTTCGGGTGCGGTGAGGTCGACAACGGTCTGCACATGCACTCCACCGTCGGTGACGCCGGAGTCGTGTACTCGCAGTTCCCGGTGACGAGCGCGCACCAGGGCGCGCCGGGGCTCGCCCACGGCGGCCTGCTGGCGTGCGCGTTCGACGAAGCGCTCGGCTCGACGGTCGGCAACCTGCTGCGCCGCCCCGCGGTGACCGGCAAGCTGGAAACCGACTTCCTGCGGCCGGTTCCGGTCGGTACGACGCTGTTCATCGCCGCGCGCGTGGACGGCGTGGCCGGCCGCAAGATCTACGCCAGCGCCGACGGGCACCTCGACTCCGCCGACGGCCCGGTGGCCGTGCGCGCGCGGGGACTGTTCGTCCAGGTGGGACTGGAACACTTCACGACGCACGGGGATCCCGAGGCGCTGCAGAAGTTCTCCCAGGCGCGGACCGAACGCCGTGAGGACTGGGACATCAACCCCTGACGCTCAACCCGTGCCCCCTCGACCAGCACGGCGCGGCGAACCGCAAACACGTGGACCCACCACGGTGTTTGCCGCCGCGGGCGGCGAGTTGGACGCCCTGGGTAGCAGGTTAGCCGCCCCGGCGGCAAGTTAGCCGCCCCGGCGGCAAGTTCCCCGCCCCGGCGGTGAGTTGCCGTTCCCGGCGGCAAGTTCCCCGCCCCGGCGGCGAGTTGCCGTT